>JAFRSZ010000349.1 GCA_017439205.1 Clostridia bacterium | reverse complement strand
TTCTGAATTGTCGACAAGTGCCAGGACACCGGAGATTTGCTTGACGCCGTCCGTTCGTCCATGAGGTACCGCGATGCCGTTGTCAAGTCCCGTGGGCATTGATTCCTCTCGCTCGAACACAGCCTGCTTGGCGTGTTCCACGTTGCAGACGAGCTCGGGTAATCCTTTTCCGGCGATCTCAACGAGTTTTTCCATTGCCTCTTTTTTCGAATACGCGCGGAAGGCGGGAACCATGACGAAGTTGTCAATGTATCTTTTCAGAATTGTGCAATCAGCGAGGATGCTGATTCCATTTCCAGATCTTCCCTTTTTTCTGACGGCACGTCGAACGTAATACACGATGCCACACGCCAAAACGGCGATAACCACAAGCGTTCCGATTGTAAGAGTCAGTGACATCGTCTATTTGGTTTCAGTGATTGGTTGGTGATGATCACGACGATGCTTTTTCCACTTGCGCGGGCGGCGCATCTGTTTGTGCAGAGGCAGGTTTTGGCGCAGGCATGAAAAGCAGCATCAACCACGCCACGATGCCGCTGACGACGCCGACGAACGCGCCGATCTTGATCCAGTCCTTGAATTTGATCGGGTGGTAGCCGTGCTTTTCAAGAAGACGGCCGAACCGTTCGTAAAAAGCGTAAGGGCAGGGGCATACCATGGCGGCGCATTGCCGCATGCATACGATCCCGGCTGCTTCCACCCCAAGAACGGCCGACTGCGTATAGGCGCGCACAAGCCCGCCGGTGCCGAGCAGGATACCGCCGAAATACCGGGTGACGACGATGATGCTGTCGGTAAGCCCTCTGCCCTTGAGCACCTGCAGCACGGGCATGCCGGATGTGCCGGAGGGCTCGCCGTCGTCGCTGTAGCGGGCGTATTCCGGCTGACGCACCTGAAACGCGAACACGTTGTGCGTGGCGTCAGGGTACTGCCTGCGGATCTCCTGAATGAATACGTTCGCCTCTTCGGCGCTTTCCACCGGCGAAGCATGAGCGATAAAGCGGGATCTGTTCACCGTATATTCGGCGTCCGCCGCGGCTTTGAGCGTTAAGTAGTCCATTCGATCACCTATACGAAAAATGGGCTGCAGCAGCGCAGCCCGGTTTGTTTTTGCCAACAGGGTAAAGTTCCCCGTTTTTAGTTGTTACCCATATTATAACGCTTCTTGAATCTGTCAACGCGTCCGCCGGTGTCAACAAGCTTCTGCTTGCCGGTGAAGAAAGGATGGCAGTTGGAGCAAATATCTACGCGCATATCGCCCTTGGTGGAGCAAGTTTCGTAGGTAGCGCCGCAAGCGCATCTGACAACACAAGGCTGGTAGTTGGGATGGATTCCCTGCTTCATAATACGTTTCACCTCTTTCACTGTTTTTTCGACATACAAAAACAGTCAAAATATGAAAACGGGTAAGGATTTCATATTTCCGCTTAAATAGTAGAGATATTTTATCACAGTTCTTTTGAAAAATCAATACCCAAAATGCGGAAATTTTGAAATGATATCAATAGGTCGTTTTCAGCTTGATCCAGAGCCGGCTCTGCAGATCGAGCGTTTCGGGCGGGAGATTGATGAACACCTCGCACTTTTCGAGGACCTCCTCGGGCGGGTATACCATCGTATCCTCGCGCATTTCCTCCGGTAAAAGCTTAAAGCTCTCCACCTGCGGGATCGCGTAGCAGACCTCTTCGGCGTTGATCTCGGCGATCTCGGTATCGCACATGAAGTTGATGAAGGCCTCGGCCTCTTCTTTATGGCGGGAAGATTTGAGCACGCACATCGAATCGAAGAAGCGGTTGGCGCCCTCCACGGGCACGTACGCCGCGATATCCTCGTTGTCGTCCATGATGCTCATCGCGTCGCCGGCATAGTAAGGCGCGATCCACGCCTCTTCGCCGATGATCTTATCAAACACCTGATCCATCACGTAGGCCTGCACCAAAGGTTTCTGCTCAATGAGCTGCTCGGCGGCGGCCTCCCACTCGGCGGGATCGGTGGTGTTCATCGAATGCCCGAGGCGGGAATGCGCAAGCGCGAACGCGTCGCGCGGGTTGTCGAACATCAATATCTTGCCCGCATATTTCTCGTTCCACAGGAGCTCAAGGCTCTCGTCGGCAACGTCTTCCTCGTCCACGTATTTGGTGTTGTAAACGATGACCACGGTGCCCCAGGTATAGGGAACGGAATACTTGTTGTCGGGGTCGTAATCCAGCCCCTTGTATTCTTCGCCGATATACTGATAATTGGGGATGTTGCCGAAATCAAGCTCCGCCAGCAGATCCTCTTCGATCATCTTGGAGATCATGTACTCCGAGGGGATGATCACGTCGTAAGACGCCGCGCCGGAAACGATTTTGGAATACATCTCTTCGTTGCTTGCGTAGGTGGTGTAGTTCACCTTGATGCCGGTGCGGGCGGTGAATTCATCCAGCGTGTCGAGATCGATATACTCGCCCCAGTTATACACGTTGAGCGTGGCGGTATTCGCCTGTCCGCCGCCGCAGGCACAAAGAGAAACAACGAACAGCGCAACCAGAAGGAGCGCCAATGCTTTCTTTTTCATCTTTACGCCTCCTTACGCTTTCTTTTCGGCCTTTTTGGGCTTTTTGAGATTCACCACGAGCATCAGCGCAAGCACCACCGCGAAAAGCAGGGTGGAAAGGGCGTTGAGCTTGAGATTATAAGGCTTTTTGGTCATCGAGTAGATCGTGATCGGCAGCGTCTGGAAGGTGGCGCCGGAGTTGAAATACGAAATAACGAAATCGTCCAGCGAGAGGGTGAACGCCATGATGAGGCCGGATACGATACCGGGCATGATCTGCGGGATCACCACTTTTGTAAACGCGCGCATGGGCGGGCAGCCGAGATCCAGCGCCGCGTAATAGATGTTCTGATCCATGCCCCTGAGCTTGGGCAGCACCGAGAGCACCACATACGGAATGTTGAACGTGATATGCGCGATCAGCAGGGTGCCGAAGCCCATCTCCGCATTGTGGAAGAAGCCCAGCGCAAACACGAACAGGATCATCATGGAGATGGCGGTCACGATCTCGGGGTTCACAACGGGGATGTTGTTCACCGCGAGGAAGGCGCTCTTTTTCCAGCCCTTCAGCGAATGGATGCCGATTGCGGCGAGCGTGCCGATCAGCGTTGAGACGATCGCCGAAAGCACGGCGATGATCACGGAGTAATAGAGGGATTTCAGGATCAGTTCGTCCTCGAAAAGCTCCTGATACCACTGCATCGAGAAGCCCTCGAACACGGCGCGCGAAGAGCCGGAGTTGAACGAGAAGAACACGATCACGAAGATCGGCGCGTAAAGGAATATCGAGATCAGCACGTTGTAAACGGTAAGCAGTTTTTTCATATCACGCCACCTCCGCTGGTCTGCGCGTCTTTATCGAAATGGTTCATGATAAAGGTAGCCGCAAGGATCATCACCATGATCACAAGGGAGAGCGCCGCGCCGATATTGTAGTTGACGACGCCCGAATTGCCGAGGAAGTAATCCTCGATCAGATCGCCGATCAGGAAATCCTTGCCGC
Organism: Clostridia bacterium; assembly: GCA_017439205.1. GTDB lineage: Bacteria > Bacillota > Clostridia > Oscillospirales > Acutalibacteraceae > RUG806. The sequence continues at coordinate 3,010 of JAFRSZ010000349.1, read as the reverse complement.
CGCCGAGGATCTTTGAAATGATAAAGGTGGAGATCGAGGGGATGAACACCATGGTGATGCCGGAAATGATGCCCGGCACGCTCATGGGCAGGATCACCCTTCCGAACACCTGGCTGCCATTCGCGCCGAGATCCCGCGCAGCCTCGATCAGCGACTGCCCGATCTTGGTGAGCGAGGTATAGATCGGCAGGATCATATAGGGCAGGTAGTTATATACCATGCCCAGCACGATGGCGCCGTGGTTGTTGATGAGATGCAGGCCCGGGAATTCCATGCCGAAGATCGCGCGCAGGGCGGAATTGATCAGGCCGTTATCTTCAAGCAGCGTCATCCACGCGTAGGTGCGCACGAGGAAGTTCATCCACATGGGCAGCATGATGAACAGCGTTGCGTTGCGCTGCACGCGGGCGCTCGCGCGGGACATCGAATACGCGATCGGATACGCCAGCAGCACACAGATCACCGTGGCGATCAGCGCAAGCTCAATGCTCAGCCACAGCGTATTGCGGTAGGTGACGATCCACTTCAGGTTGGAAAGCGTGAAGCCGTTTACGTCCGTGAACGCATAGTACACCACCAACGCGATGGGCACCAGAACGAACAGCACCATCCACGAAGAAAACGGGAACAGGTTCGCCTTTTTGTTTCCGACGGTAACGCCCTTACTCATCTTCTTCGTCCTCCCGGGAAACCCCTGCGTTTACGTCGGAAAGCTCGTCGAACTCCTCCGAGTAGCTGGAGAAATCTCCGAAAGTACCGGAATATTCGGATTTTTTCATGATATGGATGGCGTCGGGCTCGATCTCAAGCCCGATCTTATCGCCGACGTGCTGGATATCCGTGGACTGGATCATCCATAAAAAGCCGCCGATATCCACGATGATCTCATAGTGCACGCCCTTAAAGGTAACGCTGGTAACGGTGCCGGTGAGCATGCCCTTTTCTACGGGCACCACGTCCACGTCCTCGGGACGGACCACCACGTCCACAGCCTCGTCTTTGCCGAAGCCCTTATCGAGGCAATCGAACACGTGGCCGGAGAACTCAACGATCTTATCGGCATGCATGACGCCGTCCACGATGTTGGATTCGCCGATGAAATCCGCCACAAAAGCGTTTTTGGGTTCATTATAGATATCGGTGGGACTGCCGATCTGCTGGATCTTGCCGCCGTCCATGACTACGATCGTATCGCTCATTGAAAGCGCCTCTTCCTGATCGTGGGTCACGTAGATGAACGTGATGCCGAGGCTCTGCTGGATCTTTTTGAGCTCCACCTGCATATCCTTGCGCAGCTTCAGGTCCAGCGCGCCGAGCGGCTCGTCCAGCAGAAGCACTTGGGGATCCACCGCCAGCGCGCGGGCGATGGCTACGCGCTGCTGCGGGCCGCCGGAACGCGACTCCACCATGCGGTCGTCGAACCCCTTCAGGTTCACAAGCGTCAGCATCTCCTGCACCTTGGCGGCAATCTCCGCCTTCGGCGTTTTTTTCACCTTGAGGCCGAACGCGATGTTCTCGGCGACCGTTAAATGCGGGAAAAGCGCATAACGCTGAAAAATGGTGTTCACCTGCCGTTTGTGCGGAGGAACACCATTCATATTCTTATTTTCAAAGAGGACGTCGCCGCTGTCGGGCTGCAGAAAGCCCGCAATGACCCTGAGCGTGGTCGTTTTGCCGCACCCGGAGGGCCCCAGGAACGTGATGAATTCGCCGTCTTTGATGGAAAGATTCAGTTTGTCGAGGATCTGTACGCCGTCGAAGGATACAGATATGTTTTTAAGATCGATCAGACAAGATTTGTTTTCCAATTATGCAGCCCCTCTCCGTTCAGAAACGAATAGAATTAGAATAAAAGTAAAAATTTTTTTATTCTTGAACGTAACTATACAGCAAGAGACACGAAAAGTCAACATTTACCGGAAATTTTCATAAAAAGATTTCACCGATCCGGCAAAAAGAAAAAGCACTCTTGCGAGTGCCTGATCTTTTTTTGCGTTCAGCTCAGGGAGCCGGCGATGTTGGAGATGGCCTCATCCAGCCACTTGCCTGCGTCGGCCACGCTTTCGGTAAGGTTCTTGTCGAGATCGCTGCCGAAGATGCCGAGGAAGAAATTGATGATGCGCTCAATGATTTTGAACACAAAGCTCATTTCAAGCTGGTTGGGATTGGTGGGGAACACAAGACCTTCGTCGTTAACGATATCTCTGGTGGTATCCTCTTCGGGATATCTCGGCACCGTAGTGGAGCTCGCATCCTCGGCGGGAGCCTCGGCAAGAGCGAGAACGGAAAGCGCTGAGAACGCCATAAATACCGCAAGAAATACAGCAAGAAGTTTTTTCATTTTGAATTTGCCTCCAAAAATATAAATTTTCACAGTTCGATTATAGCCGAAACCTTTTTCAAAATCAACGGTTATTTTTATTTTTTTACAAAAGCATGCTGAAATTTGGCATTTTTCACAGGAAAGCAAAATGAATTTTAGGCACTTTAACAGAGCGTGCCGGTTTTGACGTTTTTGCTTGACTTAAATGATATTGTATAATAAAATGAGATTTTGAAGATAGATTACGGAGCAGCGATATGCAGATCTCAGCCGAACGATTCTATATTACGGCAAAAGACGCCGCCGCGCAGAAAGCGGCGGAGATCCTGCGCGCTGAAATCGGCCTGCGCACCGGGCGCTGCGGATCTGAAACTGCCGGTACTTATCCGTTTACCGCAGCGCTTGAAGGCGGCGCGGCGTTCGATTCCGCCGACTGCTTCGAGATCGCCGGAACCGGCAGCGGGCTTTCCTTCCGCGCGAACGGCGTGCGGGGGCTCGTTTACGCCGTGGGGTTGTTTTTGCGCAAATCGAAATACAGGGACGGCGCGATAACGGTTTCGGACGACATAACGGGGTTTTACCGGCCCGAAAAGCCCGTCCGCGGGCACCAGCTCGGGTACCGGCCCTGCTCCAACACCTACGACGCGTGGGACGAGCCGCAGTTTGAGCGTTACATGACGGAACTGA
>JAFRSZ010000348.1 GCA_017439205.1 Clostridia bacterium | reverse complement strand
GGGAAATTCACCCCCGGCAGCACGCTGAAATTTACCTTCGGCGGCAACGTGGCGCACGTGTTCTCCAAAGAGACCGAGCACAATCTGGAGTTCTGATCTCACTTTTGACCCATACGGAAGTTTTAACAGAAAATCAGCGGGGCCTTTTCCGGGCTCCGCTGACTGCATTTTCAATATATAAAAAATCATTTTCAGGATAATCGTTGTTTTGATGTTCCCCTGAAAAAACCGCCTTTTTCGCGGCGTCCCGCTGATGTGATCGACGGCAGCGCTTCACAGGGCAAAAAAGAGGAGTGAACGCGCACAGGTCGTTTTCAAACCGTTCCTCAGTACGTCCCTATCGTATTCAGAACGGCGTCGTTTGCGTCTCTCAAAGAACTGTTTGCGATTCTTTTCTGAAGCTCGGCGTAATACAGCGCGTCGTCGATGGGAAGGGTCACCTCCCGGTCAAGCCACTGGCTCAGCAGCATGGCGTCCGCGATCTCAACGCCGTTCAGCCCCTCGCTGTAGCCGATCTTCAGCTCGGTATGATCGCAGACGGAAGAAACGAAATCGTTGATGACCTCAAGATGCATCACGGAGATCTTTTTGGTAAAGATGCGCTTTTTCTTTTTGCCGGGCGTTCCGAAGCCGCCCTTATATGCGGCGTTGAATTCCCTTTCATCCTGCTTTGATTTGTAAAACACGAGCTTTCTGGCGTCGGTGCATACGAGCTTCCCTTTGGTGCCGAGGATCTCCAACCGGTTGGCGCCCGGATAATCCCCCGTGCTTGTGACGAACGTGCCCGTCGCGCCGTTTTCGAATTCCAGATAGGCGGTAACGTCGTCTTCCGTTTCGATATCGTGCCACTTCCCGAAATGGCAGAACGCCCGGATCTTCACCGGCATCATTCCCACGATCCATTGCAGCAGATCCAGTTGGTGCGGCGACTGGTTGAAAAGCACGCCGCCGCCTTCGCCGACCCACGTCGCCTTCCATGGGCTCGCGTCAAAATAGGACTGCGCCCGGTACCAGTCGGTGATCAGCCAGTTGACTCTTTTGATCTCGCCGATCTCGCCGTCGGCGATCATCTGCTTCATCTTTTTGAAGGTGCCGTGCGTCCGCTGGTTCAGCATCAGGCCGCAGTATACCTCCGGATGGGCTTGGGCTTTTCTGATCGCCTCTTTCACCTGAAGCGTATAAACGCCCGCGGGCTTATCGCTCATCACGTGGATACCGCGGTCCACCGCTTCGCAAACGATCTCCGGGTGGAGGTAATGCGGCGTCGTAACGATGACCGCGTCCACGCAGCCGCTTTGCAAGAGCTCTCTGTAATCGGTGAACTGCCTGCATTTCAGACGCAGCTTTTTGGCCTGCGCCTCCATTTTTTCGCGGTTCAAGTCGCATACGGCGGCAAGCGTTCCGTTTTTCACCAGACCGGCCTTAAAAAAACCGGCGTAAACGCTGCCCTGGCTCCCCAGACCGATGATCCCCACTCTGAGCTTGTTTTTTTTCATATGCTTACCCCTGTCTTTTTTCAAAACAGCCGTCGCATTCCGCGTAGCCGTTCTCTGTAAGGATCTTCTTGAAGGCGTCCACCGCCAGATCGAATTTTCCCCGGGAGGAACGCAGATCATACTGATCCGTAAAAGTGCCCTTCACGCCTCTGAACGCGAAAAGATGCGGCTCGACCGTGCAGACGCAGTCCCTGTCGATCCGTTTGACCAGCTCGTCGATCCCTGCGTTCCCGAAACCGGAAGGCACCACCCGTTTGCCACGCGCGTCTTTGATGTGAAAATAGTACGCTCTGCCGCAAAGGCGCTTCAGCGTATCCTCCGCCCTGCAGCCGGAAACGATGAAATTCGCGGGATCATATACGAATTTCATTTCGGGGAAGCACTCAAGGAGCTCTTCCACCCGTTCCGGCACGTCGGCGTAAAGCCCGGTATCGTTTTCGAGACAGTAATTGATATGCTGCTCGCTCAACACTCCGACGAGCTCCCGCAGCTTGGGCCTGATGATCTCGCCGCGCTGTTTTCTGAAGCCCGTAAAAAAGCTGAACGCCCTGATATTGCCGCATTCAAAGATCCGCGCCAGCTCGCATAAGCGCCTTGCCGTTTCGATTTCGACCGCAAGATCTTTTTTATAAAGCTGCTTGGCGAGCGGCGAGCCCAGGGACCATACCTTTACGCCGGCGTCGTCCAGCATCGCTTTATATTCGCGGGCTTTTTCCGACGAAATCCTTGAAATGTTGACCCCGTCGATCTTACGCAGCTCCACGTATCCGATGCTGTTGTTCTTCAGCGCTTCCAGCTGCCCCCGGAAGTCCCTTGCCGCTTCGTCGGCAAACGCAGAGAGAAATACCTTCATCTCATTCTTCTCCTGTTCCCTCGTTCTGTTATTATTCTACGTTTTTGCGAAAGCGCTGTCAAGACGGTGCGGTATATAAAAACGGGAGCGGATCGGTTTTTGCCGCGGAAACGGCGGAGAAAAACGGTGCGATTTACGGTTGAACGCGCCCGTTATATATGTTATACTGAGAAAAGAAACGGGGGAAACGGACCGTGAAACATAAAAACGGCAATACGATCAAAACGAAAGAATACTTCACCTATGCGCTGGGGTCGTTCGGGTACGCGTCGATCACGGGGTATGTGAGCAGCTATTACAATTACTTTTTAACAAACTGCCTGCTGCTCAGTCCGGCGGTGATCGGCACGCTGATGCTGGTATCCCGGATCTGGGACGGCGTCAACGACCCCATCGAGGGCGTGGTCATCGACAAAACGAAGACCCGGTTCGGCAAGCTGCGCCCCTACGTCCTCGTCAGCGTCCTGCCGCTGGCGGCGCTCACGGTTCTGATGTTCACCGTTCCTCCCTTCGGGGATACGGGAAAAACCGTGTATACGTATATCGTATACATTCTGTTCGGGACGGTCTGTTCGTTC
>JAFRSZ010000347.1 GCA_017439205.1 Clostridia bacterium | reverse complement strand
TTTGAAACTGTTAATTACAAAGCGAAATACCAACACAATCGTTTGTAATTAACATATGTTGAATTCTATGGTTCACGGGGCGTCGAGACGCCGCCCCCTACGGGATGGTATCCCGAACCGAGCGACAAATTCCAATTTGAAGGAGGCTTACCATGAAACTGTTCAAGCGCATTCTGAAAATCGTGCTTTGCCTGCTGCTTGCCGCCGTGATCGTTGTATGCACGGTAGAGCTCTGGTATTTGCCGCGTTACCTCAGCCGCAAAAAGCCGCTCGATATCACGCCCACGGAAAGCGCGGGGGAAGTGAAACTCGTCAGCAGCAACGTGCGCTGCTGGAGCCCCACGGATTTCGGGAAGAGAAGCTGGTTCTACCGGGCGAATCTGCTGATGCGCAACATCGACGCCATAAAGAACGCGGACGTGATCGGTTTTCAGGAGGTCACGCGGCTGCATTACGCCTACCTCAAAGACTGCCTTCCCCAGTATGACAGCGTGATCACCTACCGCGATGAAAGCCTGCTTGCCGAGGGTACGCCGGTATTTTACCATACCGGAAAATTCGAGCTGAAAGACAAGGGCTCCTTCTGGCTCAGCGAAACGCCGGACGTGATGAGCCGCGGCTGGGACGCCGCCTTCAACCGTGTTTGCTGTTATGTGATCCTGCGCGAGAAGGCCACGGGCAAAGAACTGGTGGTGTTCAACGTCCACCTCGACCACAGGGGCAGCCAGGCGCGCGTGAACAGCATAAAGCTGATCCTTGAAAAGATCGAAGCCTTCGGCGGGCAGCCGTGCGTGATCATGGGCGATCTCAACTGCGGCGAGAAGAGCGATACCTACAAAACCGCCACCGCGCTGTTTGACGACGCGAAATACCTTGCCCCCGTTTCCCGCGGGCCGGGCGCGACCTATCACAACTGGGGGCAGGCCATGGATCACGAAAACCTCGATTATTTCCTGATCTCCAAAACCGGCATTTCGCCGCAGGAATACAAGATAGAGAGCGCTGCGTTCGGCCCGGATCTCTATCCCAGCGACCATTTCCCGATCTCGCTGAAAATTTCGCTTGACTGAACTGATTGTGAATGATATAATACTTTAACTAAAATACCTTAAAGAGAAAGACTATGAAAAAAAGAGTGATCCGGATCCGGGATCTGCAGAACACCCCCGAGGGCGAAAACGGCACGGAGACCACCGCCGTGGGCTACCTCAAGGGCAACGCGGACGATTATACCCTCGGATTTGAAGAAGATTTCGGCGACGGCCTGAAGAGCCGCACGAAAATAACGGTGAAAAACCAGAACTGCGCCTCCATCCTGCGGGTGGGGGATATCGCCAGTGAGATCACGGTGGAAGCGGGGCGGCGCCATTCGTGCCGGTATTCCACCCCATACGGCGAAATGATGATCGGCGTGTACGCGCAGGACGTGTTCAGCTCCATCGGGCCCAAGGGCGGGCAGCTCGAGCTCAACTACACCGTGGACTGCAACGGCAGCCTGATCGCCAGAAAGCAGATGGTGATCGACGTGAGCGATACGATAAGATAAGCGTTTTATAAAGAAGGAAAACTATATGATGACAGTACCGAAAAAAGCCGAACGGCAGATCGTTGAGCTCTGCAACGCGGCCATCAATAAGGCGATCGAAGGCGGCGCGCTGCCGCAGGCGCAGGTCCTGCCCTTCAACGTGGAGATCCCGGCGGACCGCAAAAACGGCGATTATTCCACTAACGCCGCCATGGCGAACGCCCGGGCGTTCCGTCTGCCGCCGGTAAAGATCGCCGCGGCGATATTGGATAATTTAAGCCTTGAGGGCACGTATTTTGCCTCCTGCGAGGCGGCGGGGCCAGGGTTTATCAATTTCCGTCTCGGGCAGGCGTATTACGCGGACATCCTGCTGGACGTGGCGGCGCAGGGGAAGGATTACGGCCGTTCCGACCTGTTTGCGGGCAGGAGCGCGCTGGTGGAATTCGTTTCCGCCAACCCCACGGGCCCGATGCACATCGGCAACGCCCGCGGCGGCGCCATCGGCGATACTCTTGCCGAGGTGCTCGCATGGGCGGGCTACCGCACCGAAAGGGAATTCTATATCAACGACGGCGGCAACCAGATCGAAAAGTTCGGTCTGAGCCTCGATATCCGTTACCGTCAGCACTTCGGCGACCCCGTTGAGATGCCGGAGGACAGCTACCACGGGCAGGACATCATCGACCACGCCGCTGCGTTCGCCGATATCTACGGCGATAAGTATCTGCATGCGTCCGAGGCCGAGCGCCGCAAGGCGCTGGTGGATTATGCCCTGCCGCTGAACGTGGAGGGGCTGGAGCGCGACCTGAAGAAATATAACATCGTTTACGATACGTGGTTCCGCGAGAGCTCGCTGCACGCCTCCGGCGCGGCAAAGGCCGTGGTGGAAAAGCTGACCGAAAACGGCTACACCTACGAGCAGGACGGCGCGTTGTGGTTCAAAGCGGAGCAGTTCGGCTGCGACAAGGATTTCGTTCTGCGCCGGTCCAACGGCTTCTATACGTATATCGTGCCGGATATCGCATACCATTACAATAAGCTGTGCATCCGTAATTTCGACCTTGCCGTGGACGTGCTGGGCGCGGACCATCACGGTTACGTGCCGCGCCTGAAGGCCACGCTGCAGGCGCTGGGCGTTGACCCGGAACGGCTGCAGGTGGTGCTGATGCAGATGGTGAACCTGATGCAGGACGGCAAGCCGCTGAAGCTCTCCAAGCGCTCCGGCAAGGCGATCACGCTGGTGACGCTGCTTGAAGAGATGCCCATCGACGCCGCGCGGTTTTTCTTCAATCTGCGCGAGCCGAACACCCACTGCGATATCGATCTGGAGCTGGCGCTTTCGGAGACCAGCCAGAACCCCGTGTATTACTGCCAGTACGCGCATGCGCGCATCTGCTCGATTTTGCGCAGGCTCGAAGAAAAGGGCGTATCCGTGAAATCGTTCGATCCCGCCGATCTGAAGCTGCTGTGTACGGATGAGGAAAAGGAGCTGATCCGCTACCTTTCCGCGCTGCCGCAGGAGACCGAGGCCGCCGCAAAATCACTGGATCCCAGCCGTATGACGCGCTACGCCATAGAGCTGAGCACCCTGTTCCACAAGTTCTACAACGCCTGCCGCGTCGAAACGGAGGACGCCGCCCTCACTTCGGCCCGCGTGTTCCTGTGCAGGTGCGTCAATCAGACGCTGGAGAACGTGCTGGGACTCTTGAAGGTGGACGCGCCGGAGAAGATGTGATTTTTCAAATTCGGAATTCGGAATGCGGAATTCGGAATTGCCGGATTCGGTAAGAAAGGGGCGAGAACAAAGTGCCGGACGCTGAAAAGACCGTTGCCAGAAACAAAAAGGCGTATCACGATTATTTTATAGAAGAGACCTACGAGGCGGGGCTTGAGCTTTACGGCACCGAGGTCAAATCCATCCGAGAGGGCAGGGTAAACCTGAAGGACGCATGGTGCCAGGTCAAGGACGGCGAGATCTTTGCGCTGGGCATGCATATTTCCCCCTATGAAAAGGGAAATATATTCAACAGGGACCCGATGCGCCCCAAGCGCCTGCTGATGCACAAACGCGAGATCAACAAGCTCTTCGGCTTGACAAAACAGCAGGGATATGCTATCATCCCTCTCAGCGTCTATTTCGTGAAGGGCCGCGCCAAGCTCGAGGTTGGGCTTTGCAAGGGCAAAAAGCTCTACGACAAGCGCGCCGCCGCCGCCGAAAAGGACGCGAAACGCAGCATCGACCGCACAATGAAATCCGCCGGGCAGAAACAGCGCCGCGACGACGATTGAAATCAACGCCGTCAGGCGTTCCGACCGGAACACACGCCGTAGGCGTATATCACATTCGCGAAAGCGAATATATCGCTGCGCAGCGCGCAATATCACATTTCCGCGTGAGCGGAAATATATCACTGCAAGGGCGTCAGCCTTTGCCATATGGGAGCGAAAGGATTTCGACGGGGAATTTGAGCCATGATAAGCGAGCAGAGGCGGGGAGCCTCTATAAAAGCCCCAATTCTAAAATAAATAACGACACTAATACTGTCCTTGCTGCTGCTTAAGCAGTAGCCGTTCCTGCCGGGAGGGCCACGGCCCGGTAAGGAGCGTCATGCAGTGGCGAACGTGCACGGATGATACCTCGTATTCAGTCATGCACAACGAGGCTGTCCCGAACCGGAGCGTGCTTTTTCGCGCCGGCAAGGGAGAGAATGAAAGAAAAAGCTACGCTCGTAGAAAGTTGTGAGGATGATTTTTCGGACAGGGGTTCGACTCCCCTCGCTTCCACCAGAAAAAAGCACGCTTCGGCGTGCTTTTTCAGTTATATTCGCCTGCGGCGAGTTTTATTGCGTTGCAGTTATATTCGTCCTTCGGACGAGTTATATTGCGCCGCGCGCAGTTTAGAAGGCGAATATAATATAACTTTGCGGCACAGCCGCAAAATATAACTGATCCGCAGGATCAATATAACTGCGCCGCAGGCGCAATATAACCGGAAAAGAATCACAGGCCGTTTATCACCCGGAATATCCGCATATTCACTTCCTGTAAAAAAAGCCCTGCCGGAGCGGACCGCTCCGGCAGAACCTTTTGGAAAAGAGGTGTGTTGGATGATCAGGTTTTATCTTTTGCCGAACAGACGGGCAAAGAAGTACATTACGGAGTGGATGAGATGCACCAGACCGCCCCAGAAGCCGGTATGCTTCTCACCGCACCACTTGCATAAGCTGTCGCCCTTGGCGGGGACGGCGCGGGTTTCGGTTTCGTGGCAGACGGCGCACTCGCGCGCTTCTTCACCGGCCTCGGTATCGGTGGCCTCCGCGGTGACGGTCCATTCGCCCCACTGATGTCCGGCGGCGGCGATGGCTGCGCCCGGAGTCTTTACGTTGCCGCAACCGAGGCAGTATACGTCGCCGCTGTAGCCTGCTTCGGTGCAGGTTGCGGCGGCAGCGCCGCGAAGCTCGGTTTCACCGTCGTGGTTGGCGGGATCGATATCGAGCTCCTTCTGCTCGGTTTCGCCGCAGGCGCAGCGGCGCTCGGCAAGGCCCTTGCTGTGGCAGGTGGCGGCGGTCACGGTTTCCCATGCGCCGAAGGTGTGGCCGGTGGCCGTGAGCACGGTCTCGTCCACCGCGTCGCAGCGGGAGCATTTTACGGTCTTCAGGCCGTCCTCGGTGCAGGTGGCTTCCACAACGGTGACGTTGTCTTCAATGGTATCGTCAAAGTCGTGGCCGGGGGCTTCCACGGTCTCGCCCGCAGCAATGATCACGGTCTCGCCGTCCTTCTCGATAGCGATGGCGCCCGTATAACCGTCTTCAAGACAAGTGGCGTCCTTATTCTCGCTGAAGGTCTTGTATGTGTTTGCCGCAAAGTCCTCATAGTCGGCGGCAAATTCTTCATCATCGGCGGGGATGATCGCAACGAACGATTCTCCCGTATCGGGATCCAGTTCCGTCAATCTGAATGCGGCGGGCTCCTCCAGCAGACTGATGGAAACGGTGGCGATGAATTCCTCCACCTCTTCTCCTGCGTCGGTCCCGAGGAGGTTGGCAACGTCAAACCAGTAGTCGCCCGCGGCAATGCCGTCGGCCGTAAGATGCACCGGGATCCATTCGGGCTGCCAATAGGTGATGAATTCCACGATATCCGCCGCAAATTCACTGTCCAGATCTAAAATCATCGGCGCGGGTATTCCGGGCTGGACCAGGGCGAGCTTGCCCTCGGCTTCGTTGATGTAAATCGCCGCTGCCAGGATTTCTTCTCTTGTTTGCGCGATCTCTGCCGCGATCTCTTCGTCGGTGTAGGGCTCGTTGGTGGCATAATTGATCTCGCCTGCCATCGACGACGCATAGTCGTCAAGGTAATCTTCCAGCAGGAACAGGTATCCGCCGTAGGGAATATCGTCCGTGCTGTAGGCTACAGGGTCGAATCCCTCGAGCGCGTCCGCAGGCTCCACGCCGTGCTGACGGACGTATGTGAAATAGTAGGAACCGGCATCGCTGTTTCTTTCAATATCCTGCGAGCCGAAAATCGAATACATGCGCAGCGTGTTGCCGTCCTCGCTCAGATAGTAATCGTATACGGAAAGCATCTCCATATTTTCCGCGATCTCCTCCTCTGTGGCGTTCGGGCCGCCGGACGAGGCAACCGCAAAGGCGTAAAGATCGAAGTAATAAGCGCCGTATTCCAGCTCGTCGCTGTCGGCGGTGGGCAGCAGAATGAAGCCCTCGTTCGGGTCCACGGGCTCCACGCCGTGCCGCTTCAGAAAGCTGGTATACATGCTGTTGTCGGGATCGTTCACGTCATAGTCTTCCGGTTCGCCGAACATCACCATGCGCAGCGTACTGCCATCCTCGCTGAGATAAAACTCAGCGCTGCCGTAGGCCGTCTGCATCATTTCGGCGTCCTCGGGGGCGACATACTGAAGCATCAGCTCGATAAAACCGGCCAGATCATACCAATAGGCTCCGGCTTCCAGCGCGTCGCTGTCGGCGGTGGGCAGCCGGTTGAAGCCCTCGTTCGGGTCCTCGATCACTTCGCCGGGGTTATGCACCGTAAACATATCGCTGATCCTGCCGTAATATTCGTATCCAGAATAGAGCATCCTCTGAAGTGCGCCGCAATGGCTGCAGTACCAGTACGTATATCCCATATCGGCATAGTATTCCGGTAAGGTTTTTCCGTAATTCTGCTGATAATAGCTGTCCATATACGTATCATAGGAAAGCCACGCTTTGCCTTCAATCTGCTCAAAGCCGAGTTCATACTGAATATCGTGTTCCGCGTATTCCGGCTCGATGCAGTATGCCTCTGAATAGCTAATCGGCTGCTTTTTTTCCTCATCCGCAAAATACTGGTAGCAGCTGTTGCACATCCAGCATTCGATGTTGCCGTTTTGCCCGCAGATGGGGTTCAGGTTCGCCTCTACGTGCGCAAGGCTCTCGTGCGCGCATTCCGCGAAGGCGACGCCGCACATGGCAAACGTCATCACCGCGGCCAGCAGGACCGCAAGGGTCTTTTTGAGTGTTTTCAAAATCATTACCTCCTGTTTTTTAAATTGTTTTTTCTTTTATTGTAAAAACGTTCCGGCTGTTTTCCGCCCCCTTTTTTGGGTCGTATGCCCTTTTTCTTTCTTATTATATCGCGGAAAAAAAAGACGCGCATCGTCACAAGTGACTATGCGCGGCCTGAACCGAAGAAAAGAGAACGTACAATTTTTTATTCAAAATTTGTTCAATCTGTATGATTTGCGGCGGTGGGGGCCAGCGCGATGCCAACCACCCGCGCCTGGATCGCAAGCTCCGTGCGGCTCGAAAGCCCGGTTTTCTGCAGCAGCGTGCGCACGTGCGCCTTTACCGTAAATTCCGAAATGCCGAGCGTTTTTGCGATCTCCGGGTTGCTTTTGCCCGTGGTGAGCTCCCGCAGCACCTCCAGCTCCCGGCACGTAAAGTCCTCCCTGCAGGCGTTCCCCAGCCGTGCGGGCGGGGCGTTTTCGGGATACACGGACTCCCCCGCCATGGTGCGGTCCATCACTTCGAGAATAGAAACGTTATCCATCTCCTTATACCAGAAGCTTTCGATCCCGATCTCCCTTGCGCGCTCCATCCAGGAATATTCCGGCATGCTGGTAACGGCCACGATCTTTATTTCCGGGGCGGCTTTTTTCAGCATCGCAGCCGCGTCCAGCCCGTTGGAGCCGTCGTTCATCAGAATATCCATCAGCACCAGATCCACCTTTTCCTTCAGCAGATACACGTCGGCGGCAAAGGCGGAAGACACGGAAAACACCACCTCATAACGGTCGGAAGCGCCCACCGTCAATTCAAAAAAATGCCTTGAGATTGCCTGATCGTCCACGATCATCACTTTGATTGCCATACTTTTTACCTCCGGGGGGATTAGGTGCCCGCCTTGCGGGCAACTATGCGGCGCAGCCGCAACTATACGGCGAAGCCGTACCTATGCCCGCCCTGCGGGCAACTATGCCGCGCAGCGGCACCTATACGGCGGCAGCCGTACCTATTATCTATACGGCGAAGCCGTACCTAAAAATCCAGAACGAGCCGGAACACCGGGGCGCTTTCTACCGTCATTCTGCCGCCGCGGTTTTCCACAAGGGCGCGCAGGTTTTTCAGACCGCCCGTTTCGCGTACCGGCCCGGCGGGCGGTCTGCCGTCGTTGGTCAGCTCCACCGTTACGGCGGCGTCCTGCAAACGGATCGATACGTCCAGCAAACGGCCGCCCGCGTGCTTCACCGTGTTTGTAAGGCACTCGTGGATGGCCACCTCGATCACGTCTTTCCATTGGGCAGGGATATCCCCGCGGATGCGGATCTCCACACCCACCGTTTTCGCGGCCTCGTTCAGCGCGTAAAGCTTATCGTCCGTGTGCTCCTCCACCGTGTTGTTCCGCAGCAGCGATACGGTATCGGCCAGCTCCCGGGTCACCGTTTCGCGGTCATCCCCGCTGCCGTTCAGATACCCCTGGATGGCCAGCAGGCACTGCCCGAGATTGCCGTGCAGCCGTATTTTTGCCGCAAGGATCTCTTTTTCCCGCACGATGCGGTCCATGCGGCGGTCGTATTCGCGGATCTGCCGGTTGACCTCTTCAAGGTGCTTGTTGCGTTCCTCCAGCTCCAGCAGATCGCGGTAACGCTGCGTTACGTCGTAAGCGATCATTTCCGTCAGCTCGTTTTTTCCAACCCTGACGCTTCTCTCCACCATCTGCCATGCGCTGCCGTCCGGCAGGCACAAAAACAGGTTGCCGTCGCGCTCATCCACCGTGCAGCCCGGCAGAAGGTCCCGTTTTTGCAGCCGCTCGCGCAGCTTTTTCGCATCCAGTACGCCCACGCCGAAGGCCGCGTTGCTGATGCGCTGCATCCGATCGTTTACCAGCTTCGGGAAGCCGTCCGGCATACTGTAGCAGACCCCGTCCGGAAGCTGATCCAGCCCCTCGCACACCGACCGCGCCGAAAGCTCTCTGCGGCTGCGCCGCTCCATGCGGATATACAGCAGCAGGTTCACGGCCGTAAGAGCCCCCGCCGACGCCGCGATCGCCCACAAGGGCAGAGAGACCAAATGCGCCGTAACGGACGCGAGCGCCTGCTGCCGGGAGATCCGGAGCAGGTATACCGCCAGACCGCCGGAATACACGAAGCTGACGAAGGCGTTGAGCATGCTGAAGAGAAACGTCTTTTTTTCGTCACGGTATTCCAACGCCCGGATGCCGCAATAGACGGCCGCCAGAACGTTGAGATATAAAACGGTTGCAAGCGCGCGCAGCGCGCCGAGAGGTAGTTCTCGCAGTATCATACGGCGGCCTCCTTTGTATCTCGCGCGGCGCGCGTGAGCTGCGCGGGGTTCACGGCGATCTGCAGCGTGGCCGCCCCGCCCCCGCGGGAAAGGGAAACGTCGGAAAACAGCATCCGCAGGTCGGCAAGCTCCGGCTCCGTCAGCGGTTCACAGGCGCCATCCAGCGTAAACGCCGCGGCGATCCGGTTTTCCGGCTGCGCCGTGATTGCAACGCGCACGCTTCGAAGCGCGGGCAGCGCGCGCTCCGCGGCGGTTTCAAATATCTCGTAAAGCAGGTCTGCGGTTTGCGCCGGAAGCAGCGCCTCCCTGTCAACGGCGATCTCGCAGGGGATCCCCGCCATACGCAGCGCTCTGGCGGATTCCTCAAAGCACAGGCCCAGCTCCGCGCCGGTAAACGTCTTATCCGCGCCGGCCAGCAGCAGGCTGCTGCGCCGCTTGACGTAGGCGATCAGGATGCCCGCCGTTTTCATCCGTTCGCGGAAGGCGTCCTCCTCCGGCGGCAGGTCCCGCAGAAGCCTGTCCAGCGCATCCAGCTGCGGGCGGATGACCTCGGTGACGCGGTCGTACAGCTTCGTTTGCTCGGCCGTTTTCCGCCGTCCCTCCTCGATCTGCGCCGAAACGCGCAGCATGGCGTTTTCTTCCTCCAGATATTCGGCGGTATCGTTCAGTTCCCCCTGCAGCCGCCGCAGCTCCGTTACGTCCTCCGTCCAGTAGAACCATCCGCCCGTTACGGCGCGGGCTTTCAGAAGCGTATCGCCGTCAGGCAGGAGCGTTTCTCCGCTGCGCGCTTTTTTTAAATCCTCCGGCTGCGGGAGAACGCCCCGCGCGGAGACCTGCCTGACGTTCCATTCGCCGTCCGCCAGGCCCGCGTTCAGCGAGGACGCGGCGAAAATGGCCGGGTAATCGCTGTTGGAAACAATGATCCGCGCCGCAACAAAGCTCTCCCACAGCGCGATGCAGCTGATACAGATAAAATCGTTCATTTCAAAGATATCCTGAATCAGCCTCAGCTTGCCGTCGGAAGCGCCGTAAAGGACAGGGTACACCGCCATCACCATCAAAACCGCCAGCGGTAGCCACGCGGTGCGGAACAGGCGGCGGCTGAACGTGGAGCGGATGGCCAGAGCGATCACGGTAACGAGCCCCAGCGCGCCCCATAAGAAAGCCAGATAATAAAGTATGCCGTGGGAATAATCGACCTCCCAGTTTTCAAGCCCGCTCGGAAAAACAAACGCAAGCTGATGCAGATCGTTGGTGAGGATCCCCAACGAGAGCATCGCCGCCGGCAGATAGGTCCAGCGCCACTTCTTCGGCAGGCGGTGATCGTCCGGCTTGCCAAAATACATGGATGCGTGCACCATAAAGAGCGGACCGAAGGTGAGCGGGGTATAATAGGCGTACCACAGATACCGCGCCGCAGCGCTTCCGTGCGCGGCAAACGAATATTTTACGCAGCTCAGAAGGCTGAGCAGGATGAACGCCGCCGCAAACAGCGTGGCGTTGCCGCGCATCTGCTTTTGCGGGAAGCGTCTGCGGATGCTGAACACCCACAGGATATATACGCCTTCGATGAGCAGAGACGCCAGAACGCCGTTGTGGATCAGCGAAAAAAAGCCGCTGTTCCATACGCTCAGCCGGATGGGGTTGCCGTCCGTGAGGTTCAGCAGCGCCGCGCATAAAAACGGGATCAGATACATCAGGACGGCGCGCGTTATTTTTTTACCTCGATCCACAGCGATGCCTCCCTCCTTTTTGCGCGTGATGCGGCCGATTTTGCAAAATTATTGATTTTTTGATATATTTAATATTATTATATCATATCGGCGGCGGGCTTGTATATCGTCATTTGTGACTATTTTTGCAGGACTTTTGCAGCCGCTGCCGCATGAACGGCGGGCCTTTTTTATTATACTTGCGGAAATAACGTTTCTGTGCTAAAATCTGTTTAACCGAAAAAACGGCGTTGAAAAACGATACAAAACGAAAGAGAGCGCAGAAAATGGAACGGATCTTTGACTCCGACGATATCTATTTTGTGTAGATGACAGGGGACGGTTCCTTGTCTTCATTCGTCAGGACGGGGAACCGTCTCCTGTCTTTTATGAAGACGCTTCTTCAGAGCTGATTGTTTTGTCTGGCGGCTTCGCTTCATTGGGCTGTTTTTGCCGTCTGCAACGATTGGCTGTCGTTTTGCAACCTGATGTTGCGAAAATGACAAAAGGTATGTATTGAAACCGTGTGCTCAGAATGGTATACTCAGACTGTAAAAATTCAGCAATTCAGGTCAGGAGGTTACGTCTATGACGATCCATGAAAAAATATCCTGCTGCAGGAAATCGAACGGATATTCGCAGGAAGCTCTTGCGGAATTATTGGGCGTCTCACGGCAATCCGTCAGCAAATGGGAAACAGGTGAAGGCATGCCGGAGATCGGAAAGCTTCTTCCTATTGCGAACTGCTTTCATGTGACTACGGACTGGTTGCTGGACGATGACGCCGATTTTCCTTATATGCCTCCGGCTGCTGTGCCGTTGACGTCGGCGCAGCCCTCCGTTAAAGAAAGTAAAGTCGGTCAATTCTATAAAAAATACGGTTGGCTGATCGGCGTCGCCGGAATTGTTTACGGTTTGTTATTCGGCGCAGGGATCACACCATTTCTGATTGGCGTTACACAGGCGCTCAAACAAAACGGCGACGATGCTGTTTTACGATCGTTTTTGGTGGTTCCCATCGTTATCGGGATTGTTGCACTGGCACTGGTTACGGGCAGTATAATCTTTTTAGTGCGATATTTGAAAAAGTATCCCCGTCGGCGGAAATAAGACATACAAGACAGTTTGTCAGTGTGCTGACAGGGGACGTCTCTTGTTTTTGTCCGTCATAAAGACAGCTTTGAGCGGCCCCGCCGCATGAACTCCGTTCGCAACCGCGTTAAAGAATGCGTTATCGGTGATCCGATTTGCACATATTTTACGTTCGATCATAATCAAAAGGCCGGCGAGCTTTGGCTTCGCCGGTTTTATCGATTCATGCAAAAGCCTGCGTTTCAAGCATTAAAACGCTTGAATTGTATTGCTTTTTCAGACAAGTATTGTTATAATGGCAATGGAAAAAACAGGAAGGCAACGAGTTGTTCCCTGCCCGTGTGAATTTTTGGCCCGATGAGTTTGCCGTCATGATCCGTGCAGAGGACGACGAAGGTGATTATTACAGCTGCGGTATCCGCCGCGTCTGCTTTGAGCCGGGGCTGGAGGTCATAAAGCCCGAAATACTCGCGGACAATCCGGACCTCGAATCGGTAACGATCCCGGCGTCGGTAAAGGACGTTCAGACGTGGGCGTTCGGCTGCTGCACGAATCTGAAAAATCTTGTGATCGAGGGCGACCTGTCCCGCGTGGCGAATTGGGCGCCGGACGCATTTGACGCCTGCGCCTGCGAGGAACAGTATCTCCGTCTGCGGAACGCGGACCGGTAAAAGGCAGGATCTCAAATGG
>JAFRSZ010000346.1 GCA_017439205.1 Clostridia bacterium | reverse complement strand
GCCTTCGGCGCGATATGTCCCTTCGGGACGAGAAAAAGGAATTCATATCATATCGCACGTGAGCGTACGCGAGCGTATATCGCATTTGCGAAGCAAATATATCGCATCGCCGTCAGGCGATATATCGCAGCAAACCCGTCTTCCCGCTAAACTGCAATTTGCCGTTCTTTTTCAATCGGAACGGTATTTTTTTGTTTTAAATTTCCGAAACGGGTTGAATATCCGTCGCGTGTATGATATAATACCCACGTCATTAAACCGAAAACAGGAGTGTTATTGTTGGAAAGAGAAGTAAAAAAGACGGAAGACCGGCGCGTAAAGCGCACAAAGAAAGCGCTGCGGGACTGTTTGTTCCAGCTGCTCGATGAAAAGACGGTGGAAGAGATCACCGTGAAAGAGCTCACCGCCATGGCGGATATCAATCGTTCCACGTTCTATTTCTACTATAAGGATATAGACGACATGATCATGCAGATCCAGAACGAGATCTACGCGATCTTCGAGCGGGACGTGATCCGTTCGGCCACGCAGTTTATCACGCGCGAGGATTTCGTGCAGTATCTGGTGCGGTTCCTCACCTTCTGCAAGGAGCGCGAGAAGATCTGCAAGTTCGTGATGAGCAACGACCCGAAAAACAACCTCTCAAAGCGTATCAAGAGCGGGCTGATGATGTGCATCCCCGATACCAAAAAGGTGTTTGCGGAGGACGATCCCAAGCGCTACCTCACCGATTACGCGGTGGCGGGCTTCTGGCAGCTGATACTGCAGTGGATGTACGACGGCATGAAGATCCCGCCGAACGAGATGGCGGTGTTCCTTGCCAACGTGTATTTTTACGGCAGCCGCTTCGTGCTGACGGGGAGGGAAACGGTATGACGGATCTTCAGGCGTATCTCGACCGGAACAAAGCGCGTTTCACCGAGGATCTGCGCCGTTTGGTGGAGATCGACAGCGTGCGAACCGAAGCGAAGCCCGGCATGCCCTTCGGCGAGGGCGGCGCGAAAGCGCTTGCCGAGGCCGCCGCCATTCTGGCGGAGCACGGCTACGCCGCGAAAAACTACGATAATTACGCGCTGGAAGCGGATCTCGGCCCCGCGCCGGAGCTGATGCTGCTGGCGCATCTGGACGTCGTTCCGGTGGGCGACGGCTGGACGAAAGAGCCCTTCGCACTCACCGTGGAGGGCGATACCGTCTACGGCCGCGGTTCCACGGACGATAAAGGCCCCGCCGCGGCGTGCATCCTCGCCATGGACGCCTGCCGCGCCCTGTGGGGCGAGCCGAAAACCGGCGTGCGGCTGGTGCTCGGCAGCGGCGAAGAGACCGGCAGCGAGGATATGAGGCACTATTTCGCTTTGCGTCCCACCCTGCCGTACACCCTTTCGCCGGACGCGGAATATCCGCTGATCAACATCGAAAAAGGCCGCTTCGCCCCGTACTTCACCAAAACGGCGGAAAACGGCGGCGAAAAAAGGCTGATATCCTTTACCGGCGGCAATACGCAGAACATCGTGCCCGGCAAGGCCCGCGCGCAGGTCGCCGGGTTTACCGCGGCGGAGCTTTCTCCCTATGCCGACAGGGCGGCGGAGGCAACGGGCGCGTCCTTTACCGTTGAAGATACGCCGAACGGGTGCGCCGTTCTCTGCGCCGGCGTGTCCGCCCACGCCTCCACCCCCGAAAAGGGCGTGAACGCGCAAACCGCCCTGCTCACGCTTCTGTGCAGCCTCCCGCTGGACGAAAACGAGACCGCAAAAACCCTTGCCGCGCTGCTGAAGCTCTTCCCCCACCGCGAAACGGACGGTACGGGCGTCGGCGTAAAAACCGCGGACGCGGTCAGCGGCGCGCTGACGCTGAATTTCGGCGTGCTGCATTATGAGAACGGCACGTTCAGGTGCGGCGCGGATATGCGCTGCCCGGTGTGCGCCGACGGCAGCGGCATCGAAGAAACGTTTCTTGCCGCCGTTTCGTCTTACGGCTTTTCTTACGTGGGCGAACCGAAGCTGACGCCTTCGCACTGCGTGCCCGAAGAGAGCCGTTTGGTGCAGACGTGCCTGAAGGTATACGAGGCCCATACCGGCGAGCCCGGCAAGTGCGTGGCCATCGGCGGCGGCACCTACGTGCACGATATCGAGGGCGGCATCGCCTTCGGCGTGGAGTTTCCGGGGCGCGATTACCGCATCCACGGCGCGGACGAGTATGCCGATCTGAACGAAATGCTGCAAACCGCCGCCATGTACGCCGACGTGATCAGAGAGTTGTGTTATGAATAAAAAAACCGCCCTGCCGGAGCTGCTTGCCCCGGCGGGATCCCTTGAAGCGCTGCGCGCGGCGCTGTATTTCGGCGCGGACGCCGTTTACGTCGGCGGGCCGATGCTGCAGCTCAGGGCAGGCGCCGCGGGCTTTACCTTTGAGGAGCTTGAAACCGCCGCCGCCCTCGCGCACGCGGCGGGCAAACGCCTTTACGTCACCGTGAACTGCTTCGCGACCAACGAAGAGATCGCGGCCCTCGGCGGTTACGCAAGGCGGCTGAAGGAGATCGGCGCGGACGCGGCGATCGTATCGGATATCGGCGCGGTCGCGGAGATCCGCGCGCGGTGCCCGGAGCTTGAGATCCACGTCAGCACGCAGGCCAACACGGTGAATTACCGTTCGGTGGGCGTGTGGGCGTCTCTGGGCGCGAAGCGCGTGGTGCTGGGGCGCGAAATGACCCTTGCCGAGATCGAAGCGCTGCCCGGCCGCATCCCGGAGGGCGTCGAGATCGAGGTGTTCGTGCACGGCGCCATGTGCATGGCGTATTCCGGCAGGTGTCTGCTCAGCTCCTTCCTTACGGGCCGCTCCGGCAACCGGGGCGAGTGCGCCCAGCCCTGCCGCTGGAACTACTACCTGATGGAAGAAAAGCGGCGGAACATGTTCATCCCCGTGGTCGAGGATGCCGGTTCCTCCGCGATCCTCAGCTCGGCGGACCTCAACTGCCTGCCGTTTCTGGACCGGCTCACAGCGGCGGGGGTATCCTCGTTCAAGATCGAGGGCCGCATGAAATCGCCCTATTATGTGGCTACGGTGGTGAACGCCTACCGCCAGTATATGGACGGGAAAGCCCCTCTTGCGGCCTGCCTGGGCGAGCTGGACTGCGCCTCGCACCGGCCCTATACCTCCGGTTTTTACTTCGGCGAGGCGAAGCTCACCCCCAATAACGACGGGCTCTACCGCCGCACCTGCGATTTCACCGGCGTGGTGCTGGAACAGACCGGGCGGGACGAATATCTGGTGGAGATGCGCAACCGCTTTGCCGTAGGGGATACGCTCGAGATCCTGTCGCCGCGCTCGGTGGGAAGCGCTTTCCGGGTGGCTTCGATCGTCGGCGAAAACGGCGAGGCCAAAAACGAGGCCGTTCTGGTGCAGGAAAAAGTTCGCGTCGGCTGCGAGCTGCCGCTTGCCCCCGGCGATATGCTGCGAAAAAGACTTCAATAATTTTTTATACAGCGCCGATTAAATTGCCGCAGATTCTTGACAAAGGCTGAGAATTTATTTATAATGATTTCAGTCTGTCCTTATTTGTGCAAATTATGAAGGAATAGGAGTTATACGAATTATGATTTTCTTATCGCCTCTGAGTTTTATCGTTCCGATGCTCATCGGTCTGATCTGCGGCTGCGCCGCGGGTTTCGGCGGTATGACCATCCTCAATAAACGCCGCGGTAACGGCGGCCTCTCCGCAAAGCAGACGATCATTGCGGGCATCCAGCAGAACATCGGCGATTTTTCCGAGATGTTCGAGCCGGTGTATTCCGTTTCGGTCGGTAAGGCCAACAAACAGGAAGAAGTGTTTGCCGAGTGGAACGCCAAGGTGCGCGACAGCGCCGAGGATAACGGCTACAAGGCCCTGTTCGATAAATACTTCGGCGGCTACGCCTCCTGGGGCAAGGGCAAAAAGAAAGTAAAAGAGAAAAAGCAGAACAAGATCTACCAGAAGAAGGCAAAGAAGCTGGTCAAGATCTTCTTCAAGGGCAACATCCTGCGCGGCAGCGACGTGTTCGAGACCGGCTGCGAGACCACGGCCGAGCGTTACGATTACGTGGGCGAGGGTTCGATCGAAACCGACAAGCAGTATGAAGTGCTTGCTCCCGTATGGACGTATCAGGATACCGTTGTGGATAAGGGCGTTATCCGCTGAGCGGATCAAAAAAAGAATAACCGAAAACAGAGACACGTCTGAAAACTGCCGTGTCTCTTTTATTTTTGTTCCCGCGCCGAAGCGAAAGAAATTTTCGTCGAAAACCGCTTGACCGCATTATAGTTAAATGATATAATAATTTTAATTATCTCAGCATATGAAAAGCAGGTGATGTAATGCCTTCTGAGATCATGGAAAAAGTGCTGCAGACCGAGCGTCTTTGCGACGAAAAAAAGGCGAAGGCGAAGGCTGAAGCGAACGAGATCCTTGCCGAGGCGGAGAAAAAGGCCGCCGCGATGCGCAAAGAGGCCGAGGCGTTTGCCAGAGCAAAGGCGAACGAGATCGTAAAGGCCGCCGAGGTGCAGGCCGAGGAAAAGCTGAAGGAGGGCGCGGCCGAATCCGCGCGGCAGACCGCCGCGTTGACGGCAGCCTCCCGGGAGAACACGGCGGAAGCCGTGCGTCAAACGGCGCTCTATCTGTTAGAGCTGTCGTAACGGGGGAGGTGCGAATGATTGGCAAAGCTTAAGGTATTGTCTGTTGAGCTGATTGCCCCGATAACGCAAAAAGAACAAATACTGGAATATCTGCAGAAAAAAGGCACGGTGGAGGTTTCCGCGGTCACCGGGGATTACACCTCTTTGCAGGACCGCTCGCAGGATCGCGCCGCGCTCGATACCGACGCATCCTCCCTGCAAAGCGCGCTGCATGCGTTGGACGCCGCCGTCCCGGTCAAAAAGCCGCTCACGGCCATGCTGGAGCCCCGCATCGCCCTCTCAGAGGAAGCGTTCGCCGAAAAAGCTGCGGCGATCCCCGAAACCGTGGCGCTGGCCGAAAACGTGCTGGCGCTGCAGCGGGAGGCGGCCGAGCTTGAGGAAGAGATCGCCCGGCTCCGGGCGGAGAACGATACGCTCGAGCCCTGGGCGGACGCCGATTTCCCGGTGCGCTCCGGTTCCACCGGGCGGGTGAGCTACCTGCTCGGCAGCGTGCGGAAGGCCGTAACGCGGGAGGAGCTTGAGGGCGTGCTGAGCGCCGCGTTCCCTGAGATCGACTGCGTGGAGTTTGAGATCTACCACACGTTCGAGGACCAGACCACCTTCGCGGCCTTCTGTATGGACCCCGACGCCGCCGAGGTTGAGCAGGCGCTCAGAGAATACGGCTTCGTATTCGCGCCGGACTGCGCCTCGTCTTCTCCCGGTGAGAAGATCCGCGAAAACGATTCGCAGATCGCGGCGGATGAAACGCGGCTGCGTGAGATCGGGCAGAAGCTGACCGAAACCGCCGAAAAACGCGGGGACCTGCAGTTTGCACTGGACGCGCTCGCCGCGCGGCGGGAACTGCTCGGCGCAGCCGAAAAAACCGGTCAGACCGAACGGGTATTCCTGCTCAGGGGCTACGCCGCCGAAAAGGACGCCGAGCGCGTCAAAAAGCAGGCGGAAGCGAAATTCGACGCGGCCGTGGAGCTCAGAGAGCCGGCGGAGGATGAAGACGTGCCCGTGATCCTGAAAAACAACGGGTTCGCTTCTCCCCTTGAAAACATCACGGGGATGTACTCTTTGCCCGGCAGGGCGGATATCGACCCCACCGGCAGCATGGCGTTCTTCTACTATCTGTTCTTCGGCATGATGCTCTCCGACGCGGGCTACGGCCTGCTGATCGTGCTGCTCACCGGCGGCGCGCTGCTGTTCAAGCGCGATATGGAGCGCAGAATGCGCAACAACGTAAAAATGTATTTCTTCTGCGGGCTGTCCACCGTGTTCTGGGGCGCCATGTACGGCAGCTGGTTCGGCGACGCGCCGCAGGTGATCATGCGGGAGTTCTTCCATAAAGAGATCGGCCCGCTGTACATCTGGACCGACGCCGTCACGGATACGATGAACGTGCTGATCATGTGCTTCATATTGGGGCTCGTGCATCTGTTCTGGGGCGTGCTGATGAAGGGCTGGACCGATATCAAAAACGGGCATAAGCTGGATGCGCTCTTCGATACGATCCCCACCTTCTTAACGGTGATCGGCATCGCGCCCATCTTCTTCGGCCTGTTCGCGCAGGATTCCATTCCTGCCGGTTATACCCCCCTCGGCACCTTCTTCTTCAACGTGTTCACCGCCGTGCACAACGGCCTGAAGCCCGTATCCACCTATCTGCTGATCGCCGGGCTCGTGCTGGTGATCGCCACCGCGGGGCGGCATTCCAAAAGCATCGGCGGCAAGCTGGGCGGCGGCCTGTACGCCGTATACGGTATGTTCAGCGGCTATCTGGGGGATGTGCTCTCCTACGCCCGTCTGCTGGCGCTCGGTATGGCAACCGGCGTGATCGGGCAGGTGATGAACATGCTGGGCACGCTGCCGGGCAACCCCGTAGTAAAGGTGATCATGTTCATCCCGGTGTTCATCGCGGGCCACGCCGCGAACCTCGCCATCAACCTGATCGGCGCATACGTGCATACGAACCGTTTGCAGTACGTGGAATTCTTTTCAAAATTTTATGAGGGCGGCGGCAGAGCCTTCGCGCCTCTGGAAGCAAATACGAAGTTCTATAGAATTAAGGAGGAAAATTGATTATGGATCTCGGTGTTTTCTTTATTGTTCTCGGCGCCGTTCTGGCGGCAGGTCTTTCCGGTATGGGTTCGGCCAAGGGTACCTCTCTTGTGGGTCAGGCTGCGGCAGGCGTCGTCAGCGAGGATCCGTCCAAGTTCGGTAAGGTGCTGATCCTTCAGGTGCTTCCCGCCACGCAGGGCCTGTACGGCCTTCTGATCGCCATCCTTACCCTCAGCTTTACCGGTATCATGGGCAGCGGCGGCGTTGCCTATACCTGGCAGCAGGGTCTGGCGTTCTTCGCAGCGGACCTGCCGATGGCCATCGTGGGTTATTTCTCCGCCGTGCAGCAGGCGAAGGCTGCCGCCGCGGGCGTAGGCATCGTTGCCAAGAAGCCCAACGAGAGCGGTAAAGCCATCACGTTCGCCGCGCTGGTGGAAACCTACGCCATTCTTGCGCTTCTTGTGAGCGTGCTCGCGCTCAACGGCCTTACCACACTGTTCGGCAAATAATATTTCGGAGGGCAAGATAATGTCCGGAGTAGAAAAAATCACCGCCCGGCTGAACGAAGAAACAGCGGCGCAGTGCGAAGAGATCCTTGTCGCCGCGCGGAACAAGGCGGCGGAGATCGTGGGGCGCGCGCAGGCGGAAGGCAACGCCGTGATCCAGAAGGCGGAGGCCGAAGCGAACAAACGCGGCGAGCAGATCCTTGCGTCGGCCGCGTCGCAGAGCGCAGCGAACGCCCGCAAGGCGATGCTGGCGGCCAAGGTGGATCTGATCAACGAGGTGCTGAGCGTTGCGAAGCAGAGCCTGCACGATCTCAGCGACGAGGCGTATTTCAACGCCCTCGCCGGTCTTGCCCGCAAAAACCGGCGGGATGGTGTAGGCGAAATGCTGATGTGCGAGCGCGATCTCAGACGCATGCCCAAAGATTTTATCGATAAGCTGGGCTACGGCGTCAAGGTGAGCCCGATCCCCGTAAACATTGAAGACGGTTTTATTCTGAAATACGGCGAGATCGAGCAGAACTGCACGTTCAGCGCGCTGTTCAGCGCCTTTTCGCAGGAGCTGCAGGCCCGGGCCGCGTCGCTTCTGTTCGATACGAACGCGAAAGGGTGACCGGCATGAAGGATACCGATTATACCTTTGCCGTTGCGCGGGTGCGCGCAAACGAAACGCGCCTGCTCACCTCCGCGGAGCTGAGCTCCCTTACCTCGGCGCCCGGCTATGCGGAATGCGCCCGCCGGCTGCGCGAAAAGGGGTATGAGATCGAGGGCGCCGATTACAACGCGGCGCTGGAGAAAAAGCTCGCCGATATGTGGGCGCTGATCTCGGACGTGATGCCGGATCCGTCGCAGTTCAACAGCATCCTGATCAAAAACGATTTCCATAACCTGAAGGTTTCGGTAAAAGCGCTGTTCACCGAAAAAGACCCCGCGCCGCTGTTTGCCCGCCCCTGCGTTTACGCGCCGGAAGAGATCAGGGCGAACGTCTTCGCGCGGGAAAACGCGAAGCTGCCCGTCGAACTGCAGCACGCGGACCGCAGCGCCTACCGTATATTATCCAAAACGGGCTTCGCGCAGCTTGCGGATACCGTGATCGACCGCGCCTCGATGGAGCATGCGATCTCCATCGCGAAAACGGCGGACCACCCGATTCTGCTGCAGCTTGCCGAGACGGACGCCGCCCTTACCGGCATCAAGGTGCTTTACCGCTGCATCCGCGCGGGCAAGGCGAAGAGCTTTATGGAGCGCGCCGTGTGCGTCTGCGACGCCTACGATAAAAAAGATATCGTCGCTGCGGCGGACGAAGGCGCCGAGGCGTTTCTGGAGTTCGTGCGGCATACCGATTACGCGCCCGGGGCGGATGCGCTGCTCGAGAGCCCCGCGGCATACGAAAAATACGCGGACGACGTGCGCATCGGTCTGCTTTCGGCGGGCAAGAGCGATCCGTTCGGCATCGCCGCGCTGGTGGGCTATTACCACGCGGTGCGCGCCGAGGTGCTGGATCTGCGCATATTGCTTTCCGGCAAGCTGAACGGCCTGCCGGACGATACCGTGAGAGAAAGGATGAGAAGGCTGTATGTATAAACTTGGCGTGATCGGCGATAAAGACAGCGTTTACGGCTTCTCTTCCGTAGGGCTCAGCGTGTTCTTTGCCGATACCCCCGCCGAAGGGGTGAAGCTCCTGCGCGCCGCGGCCGACGATTACGCGGTCATCTTTATCACCGAAAAGCTCGCCTCCCAGATGCAGGCGGAGCTTGCCAAATACAAAGAAAACATCCGCCCCGCCGTGATCCCGATCCCGGGCGTTACGGGCAACACGGGGCTGGGCATGAAAAATATCAGCTCCTTTGTGGAGCAGGCAGTCGGTTCCGATATATTGCCGGATTGAGAGGTACAACGAATGAGTATTGGCAGAATTATCAAGGTGGCGGGTCCGCTGGTGATCGCCGAGGGCATGCGCGACGCGAATATGTTCGACGTGGTGCGCGTTTCCGAAAAGCGCCTGATCGGCGAGATCATCGAAATGCACGGCGACCGCGCCAGCGTGCAGGTATATGAAGAAACGGCGGGCCTCGGCACGGGCGAAAAGGTGGAATCCACCGGTCTGCCCCTGAGCGTGGAGCTCGGCCCCGGGCTCATCAAGGGCATTTTCGACGGTATCCAGCGCCCGCTGGAGAAGATCCGCGAAAAGACCGGCAACAACCTGACCCGCGGCGTGGAGGTCCCCTCGCTGGACCGCGACGTCAAATGGCATTTTTATCCCACCGCGAATCCCGGCGATAAGCTTACCGGCGGCGACGTGCTCGGCTACGTGAACGAGACCGACGTTGTGAAGCACCGCATACTGGTCCCCCCAACGGCAAAGGGCGTGCTGGCGGAGCTCAACGAGGGCGATTTCACCGTTACGGACGAGATCGGCTGGCTCACCGACGAGTCAGGCAAAAGAACGCCGCTGCATCTGATGCACACATGGCCGGTGCGCCGCGGCAGGCCCTATAAAACCAAGCTCTCTCCCGATAAGCCGCTGATCACCGGTCAGCGCACGATCGATACGCTCTTCCCGATCGCGAAGGGCGGCGTGGCGGCCATCCCCGGCCCCTTCGGCAGCGGCAAAACCGTTACGCAGCATCAGCTTGCAAAATGGGCGGACGCCGATATCGTTGTGTATATCGGCTGCGGCGAGCGCGGCAACGAGATGACGGACGTGCTCAACGAATTCCCGGAGCTGATCGACCCCCACACCGGCAAATCCCTGATGGAACGCACGGTGCTGATCGCCAACACCTCCGATATGCCGGTGGCGGCGCGCGAAGCCTCCATTTATACCGGCATCACCATTGCCGAATATTTCCGCGATATGGGCTATTCCGTCGCCCTGATGGCGGATTCCACCTCCCGCTGGGCCGAGGCGCTGCGCGAAATGAGCGGCCGTCTCGAAGAGATGCCCGGCGAAGAGGGCTACCCGGCCTACCTCGGCTCGCGGCTCGCGCAGTTCTATGAGCGCGCCGGGCGCGTAAAGGTGCTGGGCAGCGAAGATAAAGAGGCCTCGCTTTCGGTGATCGGGGCCGTATCGCCTCCCGGCGGCGATATCTCCGAGCCGGTTTCACAGGCCACGCTTCGCATCGTAAAGGTGTTCTGGGGGCTGGATTCCGCCCTCGCCTACAAGCGGCATTTCCCCGCCATCAACTGGCTGAACTCCTATTCGCTTTACGCCGATACGCTGGGCCGCTGGTTCAACGAGAACGTGGCGGCAAGCTGGACCCATTGCCGCGCCCGGATCATGCGTCTGCTCTCGGACGAGGCGAGCCTCGAAGAGATCGTGAAGCTCGTGGGTATGGACGCGCTCTCACCGTCGGACCGCCTCAAAATGGAGGCCGCCCGTTCCATCCGCGAGGATTTCCTGCAGCAGGAGTCGTTCGATGAGATCGATACCTACGCGTCCCTGAAAAAACAGCATCTTATCATGCAGCTCGTGCTGGCGTATTACGACCGCGCGGGCGAAGCGCTGGAACGCGGCGCAGATATCGAAACGCTGGCCGCCCTGCCGGTGCGCGAGGATATCGGCCGCATCCGGTTCGTGGCCGAAAAGGACGTCGTCGCCGCGTATAAACGCATCTCCGATCAGCTGATCATTGAAACCGAAGACGCCGTATCCAGGAAGGAGGAAGACTGATGCCCAGAGAATACCGTACCCTGCAGGAGGTTGCAGGCCCTCTGATGCTTGTAAGAGACGTTGAGGGCGTCAAATATGAAGAGCTCGGCGAGATCGAGCTTGAAAACGGCGAGACCCGCCGCTGCCGCGTGCTGGAGGTCAACGGCACCAACGCACTGGTGCAGCTCTTCGAGAATTCGCAGGGCATCAACCTTTCCAGCAGCAAGATCCGCTTCCTGGGCCGGCAGATGGAGCTGGGCGTATCGCCCGATATGCTGGGCCGCGTGTTCGACGGCCTCGGCCGCCCCATCGACGACGGTCCCGAGCTGATCCCCGACAAACGCATGGACGTGAACGGCACGCCGATGAATCCCGCCGCCCGCAACTACCCGCAGGAGTTCATTCAGACCGGCGTTTCCACCATCGACGGCCTCAACACGCTGGTGCGCGGCCAGAAGCTGCCCATTTTCTCGGCCTCCGGTCTGCCGCACGCGCAGCTCGCGGCGCAGATCGCCCGTCAGGCGAAGGTACGCGGCACCACCGAGCCGTTCGCCGTGGTGTTCGCCGCCATGGGCATCACGTTTGAGGAATCGAACTTCTTTGTGGAATCCTTCCGCGCCACCGGCGCGCTGGAGCGCACGGTGATGTTCGCGAACCTCGCGAACGACCCCGCCATCGAGCGTATCGCCACCCCGCGTATGGCGCTCACCGCCGCGGAGTATCTGGCGTTCGATCTGGGTATGCACGTGCTGGTCATCCTGACCGATATCACGAACTACGCGGACGCGCTGCGTGAGATCTCGGCCGCCCGTAAAGAGGTGCCCGGCCGCCGCGGCTATCCCGGCTATATGTATACGGACCTCGCCTCCCTTTATGAGCGCGCGGGCCGGCAGAAGGGCAAGGCGGGCTCCATTACGATGATCCCGATCCTTTCGATGCCCGAGGACGACAAAACGCATCCCATCCCGGACCTCACCGGCTATATCACAGAGGGGCAGATCATCCTTTCCCGCGATCTGTTCCGCCGCGGTATCAACCCGCCCATCGACGTGCTTCCCAGCCTTTCGCGTCTGAAAAACAAGGGCGTCGGCAAGGGCAGGACCCGCGAGGACCACGCAAGCACGATGAACCAGCTTTTCGCAGCCTACGCCCGCGGCAAGGACGCGAAGGAGCTCATGGTGATCCTGGGCGAGGCGGCCCTGACCGATATCGACAAGCTTTACGCCAAATTCGCGGACGCCTTTGAGACCGAATACGTTTCGCAGGGCAGCGAGACCGACCGCAGCATCGAAGAAACGCTGGATCTCGGCTGGAAGCTCCTGAAGATTTTGCCCAGAAGCGAAATGAAGCGTATCTCGAATGAGCTGCTTGAAAAGTATTACGATTAATGCGGAATTCGGAATGCGGAATTCGGAATTGATCTGCCGGGAAGCTGTATGACGAATAATATCATTGTTATAAAGAGCAGGGCTTTTGCGCTTCGGATCATAAAGCTTTATCAATACGTTATCAGAGAAAAACGGGAATTTACGCTGTCCCGGCAGGTGTTGAGAAGCGGCACTTCCATCGGCTCAAATGTAAAAGAAGCCATTCGCGGACAAAGCAAACCGGATTTCTATGCAAAGCTGAATATCGCTTTGAAAGAAGCGAGCGAAACAGAGTATTGGCTTGATCTGCTGCACGAAGGCGGCTATCTTGACGACGCTTCTTTTGAGAGCGTCAACGCCGATTGTCAGGAGATTATAAGAATACTTGTCTCCATCACAAAAACTCAAAAACAGGAGAAATGATTCATCCGTGAAAAAGAATATGAATCATTCACTTATCTTTCACATAATTCCGAATTCCGAATTCCGAATTCCGAATTTGAAGAAGGGGGAATTTCGTTTATGGCCATTCTGAACGTAAATCCGACCCGGATGGAGCTTACGAACTTGAAGCGTAAGCTCGCCACCGCGCGGCGCGGACATAAGCTCTTAAAGGATAAGCGCGACGAACTGATGCGCCGGTTCATGGAGATGGTGCGCCGGAACAAGGCGCTGCGCAAAAAGGTGGAAGCGAAGGTCGCGCAGGCCAACGCCCATATGGCGCTGGCGCGGTCCGTCATGGGCGACGCCGAGATCGAATCGGCCCTGATGGTGCCGATGCAGGAGATGGAAGTGGATATCGCCCAGCAGAACGTGATGAGCGTGCTGATCCCGCAGTACGAAACGTCGCTGCGCTCCTCCGACGCCGCCGATATCTTTCCCTACGGCTTCGCCTACACCTCCTCCGAGCTGGACGGCGCCGTGCAGTATCTTTCAGATATCCTGCCGGAGCTGCTGGAGCTCGCGCAGCTTGAAAAGAGCTGCCAGCTGATGGCCGCCGAGATCGAAAAGACGCGCCGCAGGGTGAACGCCCTCGAGCACGTGATCATCCCGCAGTATGAGGAGACCATCCGTTACATCACGATGAAGCTCGATGAGAACGAGCGCGGCAATACCACCCGCATCATGAAGGTAAAGGATATGATGCTCAAAGAAGCGCACCAATATAATTAAAAATGAAAAATGAAGAATGAAGAAGCCGTCCGGTCCGCCGGACGGCTCTTCCAAATTATATGACTCATTTTATATGACTCATTGTTCGTTGTTAGTTGTTCATTGTTAATTCTTCAAACACCGGCCACGCGTCGGCGGCGTAGAAGCGGTGCCCGCCGCCGCCCACCACGAGGCGGCATTTGTCTGCCGCGCCGAGCGCTTCGTAGACCCGCTTCGCCTCGTTGAAGGCGTCCTTCGCGCCGTCGAGCAGAAAGATCTCGTCGTCTTTGCCGTTCACCTGCACGTAGGGGCGCGGCGCGATCAGCGCGGCGATATCGCCCATATCGAAATACCGGGCGATGCCGGGCACGTAGTTGCAGGCGCAGTGTACCGTATTCGCGATGCTCTTTTCCCAGGTGCACACGCTGCACGAGGGCATGGCGCCCGCCAGCTCTTCCAGCAGAGCGGCTGCGTATACGGTGGCCGTGCCGCCGCCGGAATTGCCCATGCAGTAATAGGGCAGGTAAGCAAAGCCGAAGTGCGTTTTGAGCGTTTCGATCGCGCGTTTTACGTCCCGGATCCGCTGGCCCAGCAGTGTGCGGCCCACCATCAGGCTCATCATCGCGGCGTGGTAGCAGTCCGGGCGGGGCGTGCCGCCGCACTCGCCGAAAGCGCGCTGCTCCAGCGCCACGGCGATATATCCGCGGTCGGCGGCCTGCACCGCGAAGCCGCGGTCGCCGCTCTGCGCGTCCTCGTCCCCGTCGTACAGTTTGCGGTTCAGAGAGTTGTGCATCCCGGTGGAGTGCCCCTGCAGGCAGATCATCACGCCCTTTGGCGTCCCCTTCGGCGTCAGCATATGGCAGGGGACCGTCCACCCCGTTTCGCTCTCAAAGGTGAAGCGGGTCTCGGTATGGCCGCTCCACGGGCGCTCGAATTCCACCCGTACGTTCAGCGGGCAGGGCTCGAAACGGTCCATCCCGAGCAGAGAAGCGAGCTTTTCACGGGATTCGGTTTGCCGGCGGACGGGGTCTTCTGTTCCGTTCCACCGCATGCGGGGCGTTTCGTTTTGTACGAGTTCTTTTGCAAAGTCCTTTGCCGCGCGCATCTTATGTTCCATCTTTGTCGCCGCCTCCGTATTTCTTTTTGAAATCATCCCAGCGTTCTTCCAGATCCTTTACCGTGCGGTCCAGCTTTTCGGAGATGCCGGGAGAAATGCGGAAAAACCGCTGTACCCTTGCCGGGAACTCCTTGC
>JAFRSZ010000345.1 GCA_017439205.1 Clostridia bacterium | reverse complement strand
GGTGCAGCCCAGGAACGCGTTGTCGCCGATCTCGGTAATGGAATCGGGCAGCGCGAGGGAGGTAAGCGAAGTGCAGCGGCAGAAGGCGTAGTGATCGATCTTTTGCATTGTTTCCGGCGTGCGGAAAACAAGGGTTTTCAGGTTTTTCGCGCTTGCGAAAAGCCCGTAGGACACAACCGTTGCGCCGTCGGCGAAAACAGCGGTCTCAACGGCGGAATTCGCGAAGGGGCCCTCGAAATAAGAGTATTTTGATTCGGTAAGGGAAGCGGGTATTGTAACGGTCGTAAAGGCGGTATTTTCATAAGCGCTGTAACCAAGCTTTTTGATCTGTTCCGGGAGCGCGATCTCAGAAAGGGAGGTGCAGCCCAGGAACGCGTTGTCGCCGATCTCGGTAATGGAATCGGGCAGCGCGAGGGAGGTAAGCGAAGTGCAGCGGCAGAAGGCGTAGTGATCGATTTTTTGCATTGTTTCCGGCGTGCGGAAAACAAGGGTTTTCAGGTTTTTCGCGCTGGCGAAAAGCCCATAGGCTACAACCTCTGTGCCCTCGGCGAAAACAGCGGTCTCAACGGCGGAATTCGCGAAGGGACCTTCGAAATAAGAGTATTTTGATTCGGTAAGGGAAGCGGGTATTGTAACGGTCGTAAAGGCGGTATTCTCAAAAGCGCTGTAACCAAGCTTTTTGATCTGTTCCGGGAGCGCGATCTCCGAAAGGGAGGTGCAGCCAGAGAAAGCGTAGTTGCCCATCTCGGTTACGGTATCTGAAAAATGTACGTCGGTTAAAGCGATGCATTTGTAAAACGCGTAATTGCCGACGGATTCCACGCCCGGCAGTACGGTAAGCGTAGAGATCGTGTTTCTGTATCCGGACCACGGAGCGGCGTTCTTGCCGGATGTATAGTAATCTTTCATTCTGCCTTCGCCGGTAACGATCAGCTCGCCGTTGTCGTAAAAATACCAGCGCAGCGCGTCGCCGCATAAGCCACCGGCGGTATAGTTGAGCGGAAGGCCGCATACGTCACATATATCGTTTGCGTCCACGTCTGAATGGTCGTCATTCGTCGGGATAAGCTCGTTCCCCGTAAAAACGGTATTGCACGCGTCGCATTTCCAGCCCTCGGTGCGGCCCGTTTCGGCGCAGGTCGCCGGGATCTCTTTCATTAAGGTAAGCGTATGGTGCGGCAGTGTTTTCTCCGTAATATAACTTTCGGCGGCGGAGCCGGGCACGGCGTGCAGCGGATAGGCGCAGCCTTCAAAACAGCCGTCCCACAGCGCGGTAACGGTGGGGACAATGAAAGCGGCGGTGATGATCTTATCGTATTCGCGCCAGTACAGCTCGCCGTCGGGGAAGGCTTCCACTTCACCCTCGCCATTGATCCGCAGAAGTCCGGTCAAGGGCTCCAGCGTCCAGGTCACAGCGTCGCCGCATGTTCCGGAAATGCTTTCGTTAAACGTATATTCGCGTATCTCATCCGCAGTATAAAATACATCGTCGCCCATGCCGGCGTCATATTGCGCGTTCACTTCAAATCCTTCGCCTGTGAGCGGCGAAAAGAACCATTCGTACCGGTTGTCGGCCGAATCGCCGCCGGTGGCGTCCACGTAATACCAGCTTTCGCCGAGCTTTACCGCGTTCCAGGCGTGGGTATCGGTATTGCCGTTCTCCGTCATTTCGCCGACCAGAATGCGGCAATCCACGCCCAGCGCGCGGGCAAGGCGGTAATAAGAGAGCGCATAGCCCTGGCACTTTGCTTTACCGTCCTTCAGTGCGCCGTAGGCGGTATAAGCGGTCTCGCCTGCGTCTTCTTCGGCGTAGGTCACATTTTCGCAAACCGCATCAAACGCCCACAGGGCTTTCTGATAATCCGTGAGCGCAGAAACGTCACACGACGCAAGGATTTCGGCTATGACAGCGTTAAGCTCCTGTTCCTGCGCGGCGGAGGTACGGTATTCCGCCTGAACGGTGATCTCACCGTTCTTCGCCGAAATGCACAGATCCTTTATGTTGAAGCGCAGGTAATCGCCCTCGTCGGGAGCGCTGCCCTCATAGGCGACGATGTCTTCGGATGTTATCGGCGCTTCTTCGGCGCAGCGAAGCGAAAACGCGGCGACACGCGCGGTCATCTGCGCGCGGATAAACCTGATCGCCTCTTCCCGTGTTTCGCAGGTGTATATTTCTTCGGGCTCCCCGGCAGGCGCTTCGGGCTCGGTATCCTCCGGTGCTGCGGGTTCAGACGCAGCTGCGGGTTCCTCAGGAAACGCCGACGCCGCCCCTGTGGGGGCGGAAACACCGGCGGGGAACAGCAGCAGCGCCGCGAGCAACAGTGAGATCCATTTTTTCATAGTCATTTCTCCTCTTCGTCGGAATGCTCCAGCTTCAGTGAAACGTCGGCGGTAAATTCGGTATCGGTGCACTCCAGCAGCAGGCGGCCGCCGTATTTCTCTGCGGTGCGCTCCACGTTGCGCAGGCCGATGCCGTGGTTGCGGCTGTCCTGCTTGGTGGTTTTGATGCGGTTGTTTTTGATCGTCACCTTTTCTCTGACCGGGTTCGTGAGCGACAGCGCGAGATAGCCGCTGCGCACGTTGGCTTCGATATTAATATATCTGTTTCCGCCGTATTTCTTTGTGTTCTCAATAGCGTTATCCAGAAGATTTGCGAACACGGTGCAAAGATCGCTGTTTTCAATGCCCTTTTCGGGAATGCGGCCGGTAAAGGAAATATGGATCGCGTATTCCTCTGCCAGAGAGTACTTGTTGTTCAGGATCGCGTCCGCCACGAAGCTGCCGGTGGAAAACTGCCTGCCCGCCACGCCGGAGGCGACCTTCACCTTTTCAAGGTAATCGGCGGCTTCGTCTGTGCGGCCGCTGTTCAGCAGCGCCGTGACCACCATCATGTGGTTTTTGTAGTCGTGCCGGAATTCGCGGAGCTGCATATCGCTTTTCAGCATGCGCTCGTAATTCATTTGCTGGTCGTTGAGCTGTTTTAAGATCTGATTCTGTTGATATGACATGGCGAATATTTTATAAATGAAGTAAGCGACCGTAAGCAGGATGCCCGCAACAGAGAGCATCCAGAGCACGTCGTAGATCCGGGTGAGTACGGTCGGGTCGCCGCCGCCGTCGAACAGGGCTTTTTTGCAGTATGCGGTGAACGTGAACACCATCATTGCAGCGAAGAGCCAGCGAGGTATCGCGTCGATCACGTTCATGATGGGCACGGGGCGCTCCCGTTTTGCGCCCGCTCGGAAGAAGAGCGCCAGCGCCGTGTACACAACGACGCCGTAAACGGCCTCCGCCAACAGCTTCGCGGGGTTGTCGGTTTTCAGATCCAGTACGGTCGCCACGATGCCGAATAGCGATTCCGCCGCGAAATATACCGTAAGCTGCACAAGAAACGTGCGGAAAAAGCGTTTGATCCGCAGCAGTATCATCGGAACGAACATCAGAAGACAGCCGCTTATAAAGGCCTGTAAATCAGTGTACAGCAAGAACGTTTCGTAAGCATCGCTGCCGAAATCGACTGCTTCTGCGTAGACGTCCGCAGGGATATTCGATACGGCGAACACCGCGGCGAACACGCTGACGCAGAGCGCGGCGACGCCTGTGATAACGGTGCATATCCTGCTGCGCTCAGGATATTGCCATACAAGGCGTATCAGGAAACTGAAGCAGATCACGCCGCAAACGTCCATAAGAATAAAGGCGGCGGTAAGTGCGGTCGGCACGGCGAACCCTCCCTTCAGGATTTGTATTTCAGGTAGCTCATGTAGCTTTTGATAAAAGCGTCGTAGTTTTTCGGGCTGATGATGATCTTTTCGCCGTTGGTGAGCGTGATGG
Source organism: Clostridia bacterium (assembly GCA_017439205.1). Taxonomy (GTDB): domain Bacteria; phylum Bacillota; class Clostridia; order Oscillospirales; family Acutalibacteraceae; genus RUG806. Next base: position 20,887 of record JAFRSZ010000345.1, on the reverse strand, counting down.
TCTTTCTCTCGATCTCGGCGATGTATTTCATGTTTACGATATAGGAGCGGTGTGTGCGGTAGAAATGGGAGTTGTTGATATCCGCCTCGTATTTTGAAATGCCGCGATAGGATTTATGGTAGCCGTCCGTGGTGCGCACGGTGGTGTATTTTCTCGCCGCCTCGATGTACATCACGGCGTCGGCGTCCATATAGATCTCTTTGTCCAGATCGCACACGATGATCTTGCGATTGGTCTGGTAGAGCTTTACGAACGCCTCCATCGCCTGAAAAACGGCCTCTTTCGTGATCGGCTTCACAAGGTAGCGGAAGGTATCCAGTGAAAAGCTCTCGAATACGTGCTCCTGAAATGAAGTGGAGAAAATGATAAAGATGCTCTCGTTTTCCTGCCGCACGCGCCGGGCAAAGTCGATGCCGTTGCCGTCGGTGAGCTGATAATCCATGAACACCAGATCGTAATCGCCGTTCACCTTTACGAAGCTCTCGCCGGTGGAAAACTGATCTATGGCGCAGGTCATGTTGTTTTCAAGAAAGAACTCGGTGAGCATGGCGTTTATTTCTTCACGGATCACCTGTTCGTCGTCGCAAATCGCTATTTTCATACTGTTCTCCTAAAAGTTTTTCATATTATTATATCAAATTATTCTTTTGAAATCAACCGATTGTTACAATATAACGGACGCCCTTCTTACGGGAAGCGCCGCGGTTTTTTCCGCGGCGCTTTTCCGTCCGGTCACGCTTTCGCTTTTGCGCAGTTCACGATGTCGCTGATGAAAACAACGGGAATCGCGACCCAGCCGAGGATGAGAGCGAGTGTGGCTTTCACAATGACGGCGAAAAAGCTGCAGGCTGTGAAGATTTTGGAAAGCCATCTCCAGCCGAAGGGGATGCCCGCAAGCATGGCGCCGGGCAACAGCAGCGCGAGATAGTCAAGACCTGCCATTTCAATGTCCTTACCTACGCCGAAATAGAATCCGACGGCGCCTATGAGCATGGCGATAACGAAGATGGTGATGTCTTTTACGAGTTTTTTGTTTGCTTCTGCTTTCATGATTTTTGTTCCTTTCAATCGTTGTTTTTTTGTTGGCCTCAGACGTCTTCGTCTGTGCTGACATGAGCATATATCATTTTCGAAAACAAATCAATAGCTCTGAAACCAAAGTGATTTTTGGAGCAACGAAAGTGAAAGGGAACCGCAAAGATAGGCTTGCAACGCCTGTTTTCGGTATAAAAAACCCGCATCGGACGGGAATCCGACACGGGTTATGTCAGTTGTTAAGATCGGGAATGAAGAGCCACCTTCACTCTTCACTCTTACCTCTTACTTTTAATACATTCCGCCCTGCGCGCCTGCCATGGCTGCGGCGTTGGCCGCCGCGTCGGCCGCGGGATCGGGCTTATCGGTAACGAGCGATTCGGTGGTGAGCACCATCGCGGCCACGGAAGCGGCGTTCTGCAGCGCGCTGCGGGTCACCTTGGTGGGATCGAGGATACCGGCTTCGCCCATATCAACGTATTCCTCGGTGGCGAAGTTGAAGCCGTAGCCCGTTTTGCCGGAGCGCATGATCGCGTCAACGATCACGCTGCCTTCCATACCGGCGTTCGCGGCGATCTGGCGGATCGGGGACTCGATGGCCTTGAGCACGATGTTGATGCCGGTCTTCTCGTCGGCGTTCTCGGTGGTTTCGAGCAGGGCTTTCACATCCGGGATCACGTTGAGCAGCGCGATGCCGCCGCCCGCAACGTAGCCTTCCTCAACGGCGGCCTTGGTCGCGGCGAGGGCGTCCTCGATGCGCAGCTTCTTCTCTTTCATTTCGATCTCTGTCGCGGCGCCCACATGGATCACGGCTACGCCGCCCGAGAGCTTGGCAAGGCGCTCCTGCAGCTTCTCACGGTCGAAATCGGAGGTGGAAACCTCGATCTGGCTGCGGATCTGGCCCACTCTGGCCTTGATCGCGGCGCCGTCGCCAGCGCCGTCCACGATGATGGTGTTCTCTTTGGTCACCTTTACCTGACGGGCGCGGCCAAGCTGGCTTACCTGCGCGTCCTTCAACTCAAGGCCGAGATCGCTGGTGATCACTTCGCCGCCGGTAAGGATGGCGATATCCTGCAGCATTTCTTTTCTTCTGTCGCCGAAGCCGGGGGCCTTCACGCATACGCAGGTGAAGGTGCCGCGCAGACGGTTCACGAGGATGGTGGCAAGGGCTTCGCCTTCCACGTCCTCGGCGATGATCACGAGCTTCTTGCCGGCCTGCAGGATCTGCTCGAGCAGGGGCAGGATCTCCTGGATGTTGGAGATCTTCTTATCGGTGATCAGAATATACGCGTCGTCGATCACGGCTTCCATCTTGTCGGTATCGGTCACCATGTAGGGGCTGATATAGCCGCGGTCAAACTGCATGCCTTCCACCACGTCGCAGTTGGTTTCGGCAGTCTTGGATTCTTCCACGGTGATCACGCCGTCGGCGGAGACCTTTTCCATGGCCTCGGCGATCAGCGCGCCTACGGTCTCGTCGCCGGAGGAAACGGTGGCGATCCGCTTGATGTCGGCGGAAGAGGATACGGGCTTTGCGTTGGCCTTCAGGCCTTCCACCGCGGCGTCAACGGCCTTCTGAATGCCCTTTTTCACAACCATCGGGTTCGCGCCCGCGGCAACGTTCTTCATGCCTTCGCTCACCAGCGCCTGCGCGAGCAGGGTAGCGGTGGTGGTGCCGTCGCCGGCCACGTCGTTGGTCTTGGTGGCGACCTCTTTCACGAGCTGCGCGCCCATGTTCTCAAACGCGTCTTCCAGCTCGATCTCCTTGGCGATGGTAACGCCGTCGTTGGTGATCAGGGGAGCGCCGTATTTCTTGTCGAGCACCACGTTCCTGCCCTTGGGGCCGAGGGTGATCTTAACGGTATTCGCAAGCTTGTCGATACCGCTCTGCAGGGCCTTTCTGGCCTCTTCTCCGTAAAGCAACTGTTTTGCCATAATGAATTACTCCTTTTCTGAATTATTCTACGATCGCCAAAATGTCGCTCTGCTTGGCGATCACGTATTCTTCCTGACCGAGCTTCACTTCGGTACCGGCGTATTTGTTAAGGATGACCTTATCGCCGACCTTAACTTCCATCTTTACTTCTTTGCCGTCGATCATGCCGCCGGGGCCCACTTCGAGGATCTCTGCGATCTGGGGCTTTTCTTTCGCGGTAGAGGCGAGAATGATGCCGCCCTTGGTGGTTTCTTCCGCTTCGGTGAATTTGAGAACGACTCTGTCGCCCAATGGTTTGAGTTTCATACTGAAAATCCCTCCTGAGATTAAATATTGCAAAGTTAGCACTCTCAATTCCTGAGTGCTAACACTATTTTACCCCATTTTGAAAAAAATGCAATACCTTTTTAAAAATTTTTTTGATTTTTTCACTTTTTTTCTTTGCAAGCTTCACGCCGGATCAAAGAACCGCGGTTTCGAGATAAGTTAGACTGCCTCTTTCCGTATCCAGCCGGGCCTTTACCCCAAGAGGAAACACGGCGTTGTTCTCTCCGTGTCCGAAATCCTCGCATCGCGCAACGGGAATGTGAAAGCGTTCGCCCACCCGCAGCAGTATCTCATCGATCAGGGGGCTGGGCTCGGAGGAATAATGACCGAAAAGCAGCCCCACGGCCCTTGCGAACACGCCGCGGTGTTCCAGATTCGCAAAATACTTGGAAACTACGGCAGGTTCGCTGAACATTTCATGATCTTCGATCAGAAGAATGCAGCCGTCCAGCGCGCTCGGATAAAAGCGCAGTCCGCAGAGCGTGGCGTAATTCACAAGATAACCCCCTGCAAGTACGCCCTCGCAAACGCCGGGAACAATGGTTTTCCATGGCGCGGCGGGCGTGTGGGAAAGCGTAGGGTCGATCAGCCGATCCGAAAAGCTCTGCCGGTTATACGCCGTTAGATTGCTGAAGGTGCGTGGAGACGCGCCGTAAAAAGTGACCAGACCGCACAAGTGCGTAACCGCGTTCAATATGGTAGTGCTGTCGGAATAGCTGCAAAGGATCTTCGGCCTCGCCGCCAGCAGTCCGTAATTGAGGCGAGGGAGCAGATGGTTTCCCACCTCGCCGCCGCCGAACAAAATCATCTTTACACTGTCATCTATCAGCATAAAGTTAAAATCGTCGGCGCGCTCCTCTGCGCTGCCCGCAAAGCCCCATGTGTTTGAAAACAGATTCCGCGCGAATTTTACCCTGAAGCCCATCGCTTTCAGCGTGATCGCCGTGGCCTCGATTTTGTCGCGCTCCGCTGTTGAACAGGGGGAAACGATGCCCACGGTATCGCCGGGCTGCAGACGGGGAGGCTTTTTGACGGGGGACTGCAGGCGGAAGCCCGGAACAGCGTGCCCGCGTATACGGTCGTAAAGCGCAAAGCAGTTTTTCAGGCGATCGTATCGGTCCGAAGCGCGCAGCGCTTCAATTTCGGCGTCTGTCAGTGCGCGCGCTTTTTCGTCGGTCATATTCTCAACGACTGCAACAAGATTCTGGTTGAAGATCCATTTCAGGCAGAACAGCGCGCTTTCGTATTTCCCTTCCCGATATGCAGCCAGAGCTTTTGTGTAATCATTGTGGCTCACATGCCCGAACGCCCGCATCTCCCAGCCGCACATGATATCGAAAACGCTTATTCCTGTGCCTTCGTTTTGAAACAGCGGATCGTATGCGTATTCACGAAAAGCCCGCAGAAGAAGGTCGGCGACCTCTTCCGGCGTGCGGCGCAGATCGGCGATCAGATCGAGCTGCTGCAGCTTCGCAATAAACCGCATTTCCACGCCGAGAAACCAATCATTCAAAAAAGCGGTTCGGTTTGTTATCGCAACGCGTATGTCATATGCGGTTTTCTGGGTACCGTAACCGGTTGATATGCCGGTTGCCGTTTTGGTCCAGATCGTTGTTTTGCGGTTCTTCTGGATTCTTACCGCAAGCCCGAATTCGCCGTCGATCGGTTTGTAATACGCGGCTTTGTGTTTTTCAAAGCCCAGCGTGCGCAGTCCGGCGGAAAGGAGCGACGGCACACTTTTACCGGCCGTGTCGGTTCCTTTCTTCGCAAAATACATAACTCCCGTGCGCGGATCGGGTTCGTCGGGGCGCAGCAGCCGCCCGTCCGGCATTCCCAACAACGGGGCGAGCGTGAACAGGAATTCCTCTGCAAAGGTATATTCGGTACGTGCCGCGTTTATGAAGGCGGGCAGGTCGGCAATAACGCTTTGCCACAGCGGCAGCGTTTCCGGCTTTGGCTGTGCGGGCTTTTTGCATACGTCGATCTTCAGATCGGCACGTTCGCCGTTGCCGGCGCAAAGAGTAAGCTGAAGCGTATCGCTGTCTTCGCACGCGGCATACAGTACCGGCGCGTTCGCCGATCGGGCCAGCGTTCTGCCCAGCCGTTTCAGATCGACGGGGGCATCGCTGTCGGCAGTAAGAAAGATCCAATCGCACCCTGCGGGCGAATGGACCGAAAAGCTTATCTGCGCCGCGTCCCCGTTTTCTGTGAGGGCCAGGCCCCGTTTTTTCATCAGCTTTATAAGCTGGTCCCGCAGCGCTTCCTGCGGCAGGCGGACGTACAGGTTCTGAAAGGTCGCACCCATTGTAACACTCCTTTATCGCTTCATCAAAGGCAGCCGTTTGAATACCATCCTTTTTGCAACGATCAGGATCGCGCCGTTCCCGGGCGCCAACGAAAATTCATGAGAAAAGCAGCCGTCCTGCGCCGGAAGGATCTCGTAAGCGAGTACCCACTGCTGCGGCGTATCCTCATGAAAAACTTCATATTTGCAATACCGTACGTTTTTGTAGGTGAGTTCAAATAGCTTCCCCTGATGCGATAACGTCAGCCGCACGGTGTTGTTCTTTCCGATCAGGTTCTCAAAACGAACCGGAGAAGCGTCGTGAAAACCGGTTTTTTCGTATACGCTCCGGAAGCTTTTGGAAAAAGCTTCGCTGATTTTCAGATACTCTCTGTCGTATTCCTCCGCCCGTTTCATAAACGCAGAGTATTCTTCATCCTGCTCTTTGCTGTTTACAGGCAGGGCGGAATGATAGTAAAGATATTTCATTCAGGCTTCCTCTTTTTCATTATTTGAACGGCAAGGGCTCCGGCTGCCGCCGCGCCTGCGGCCGCAAACGGCACGGCGCGTTTTGCCCACGTTTTTGCCTGTGATACGCTGGACGGGGTCTTGGAAAGCGCGTAACCCAGCAGGAACTCTTTGGGACGTTCCTTCGTCAGGTTTTCCCACGTTCGCGTATAAGTGGTATACGCGGAAGGATCTTTTTCATTCAGCGTGAATACGCGCACGCCGCGCTTCAGGTGCGGGCCGTATACGTGAAAGCCCGCGCCCTGCGTATAAATGAGGTCGATCCCTTCAAATGCGGCGACAAAGCTGTTGTTGTGGTCGTGCCCCGCGGCGAGGGCGAGCACGCCGCCGTCCTTTTTGAGGATTTCAAATTCCTTTTCGCTTGCGGCGGAAGGCGTTTCCTTCATAAATCCGCCTGCGGCGGTCAGTTCCTTCGGCAGCGCGTAAAACGAACCGCTGTGCGCGCTGTAAGCCTCCACCGCCCCGGGCGTCCCTTTTTTTACTTTGTTTATTACATTATAGTATTCCGGCACGGGAATATGCTGAAAAACCAACGCAGGCGGCGCTTCTTTCCGCAGGGCGCGCTCCTTTGCGCGTACCGCTTCGAACCATTTGAGCTGTTCGTCGCTTACCCCTCTGCCGCCGGCCGCGGTCGATCCGCGGGTATCGAAGGCGAAAATGTCAAACAGGTGCTTGTTGTTCTCGCCGCAGATCGGTATGCGGAAGGCTCCGGGCGCGTCGTCGCTCATGCGGTCCCCCTTGACGTACCCCGGCAGGGAAGCGTAAAGCTCCGCCTGCCGCGCGTTGGGCACGCCGCATTCGGCGTCGTGGTTGCCGAAGGTGACCGCGAACGGCACGCCCGCCGCCGTGACCGGTGCGAGGAGCTTGCGGAACACTGTATTGATGCGCGCTTCGGCGTTCTTCCCCCAGAGCTTCGGGTGGATGCCGTAGATCTGGTCGCCGGTGAAGATCACGAGATCCGGTTTTTCCGCTTGAATTGCCAGTTCGATCAGACGTACGGTATCGGGCGAAACGAACGGAAACTCCTGCGCGTCCGCGATCTGTATGATCTTGAACCTGCCGTTTTTGAAAGTCAGATGATTCATAGTTATGTTTCTCCGGTTTTTCTTTTTTGCTGAATTGTTTCCCGAAACTCCGTGCTGTTAACCCCGAATGGCGACGAAAGCATCAACTTGCCGAACCGGACCGGGAAACGCTCCGGATACCGTCCTACCAGAATACGGAACAGACTGAACAGAAAAAACAAAACTGATAAGAATGTAAAAATCACGCACCCTGTAGCGCGGGCATTTCTGCTTGCCGTATTGCAGTCCGCAACGCTGATGATCTTCTGCGTATCGGCGGTAGAGATCGCATAAACGGTATACGCTTCTGAACCGTCTTCTATGAGAACAATATACCGTTCCCCGCTGCAAAGCGAATCGGGAGAAGGCAAAGGTACCTCATAACAAGATAAATTGGAGATCCGAAACGGTTTGTCACGCTCCGCAGAATACAGCAGTAAGGTTCCATGCTCCCGTTCCAAACGTTCATAAGAGGAAAAAGCCGTTTGTATTTCTTCTGCTGAAGAGGGCGCACGGCCGTTGGCAGGTCTGAGCCCGATAATTGAAAAAACGAACATTATAAGCGCAAGAGAGCAGATCCCTAAATGTAAAAAAAGAAAATACCATGGGGATCGCAGATTTCCGTTCATGGGATCGGTTCTTTCGGTTTCGGACCTCATATGTGTATCCTCTCTTGTTCGTATTTGCGGAAAGATGTTCTCTGGTTCTCAAGTGCGAAACGGCGCGTTTGAATATGTCGAAGAATAACAGATTCCGGATTGAACAAAAAGCCGGATCGCTCCGGCTTTTTAAGTTATTGTTTCTTAAGTTCAAGCCCGAGCAGATCGAGCTGCGCGTCGTCTACGGGGCTGGGGCATTGGGTCATGGCTTCGGTGGCGTCCTTGAGCTTCGGATAAGCGATAACGTCGCGCAGGCTTTCCGCGCCGATCATCTGCATCACGAGGCGGTCAAGGCCGATGCCCATGCCGCCGTGCGGGGGCGGGCCGAAACGGAAAGCGTCCAGCAGATAGCCGAATTTGTTCTGCGCTTCCTCTTCGCTGAGGCCAAGCAGGCTGAAGATGCGGCCCTGCAGCTCGGGATCGGTAATGCGGATGGAGCCGGAAGAGAGCTCGATGCCGTTCAGCACCAGGTCGTACGCCTTTGCGCGAACCGCGCCCTTGTCGCTTTCAAGATAGGGCAGGCACTCGTCCAGCGGGGCGGTAAAGGGATGGTGCATCGCCACCCAGCCGCCTTCTTCCTCGTCCCAATCGAAGAACGGGAACTCCACGATCCACAGCAGGTTATATCTGTCCTTGGGTATGATATCCAGTTTTTTCGCCACTTCGTTGCGCAGCGTGCCGAGGGTGGTGAGCGCAAGCGTTTTCTTGGCGTCGGCAATGATCAGCACCACGTCGCCGGTCTCGGCGCCCGCTTTTTCGAGGATGGCGTTCATTGTATCCTCGGAGATGAATTTGCCGAAGGAGGAGGTGACGCCGTCCGGCGTCAGGCGCGCCCAGGCGAGGCCCTTCGCGCCGATGCCCTTCACAAGCTCGGTGAGCTTGTCGATCTCTTTGCGGGTGAGCGTGTTCACCGCGTTTTTCGCGGTGATGCCGCGCACGGTGCCGCCCGCGGAAACCGCGCCCTCAAACACGCCGAAGCCGCATCCCTTTACGAGATCGGTGAGGTCGTAAAGCTCCATGTCGAAGCGGGTGTCGGGCTTGTCGGAGCCGTAGCGGTCCATCGCGTCCGCGTATTTCAGACGGGGCAGGGGCGTTTCGATCTCAACGCCGATGGCCTCTTTGAAGAGCTTCTTCATATAGCCCTCGATCATCACAAGCACGTCGTCCACGTCCACAAAGCTCATTTCAAGGTCGATCTGGGTGAACTCCGGCTGACGGTCCGCTCTGAGGTCCTCGTCGCGGAAGCAGCGTGCGATCTGCATATAGCGGTCGAAGCCCGCCACCATGCTGAGCTGCTTATAGAGCTGCGGGCTCTGGGGCAGCGCGTAGAACGTGCCGTTGTGCAGACGGGAGGGGACCAGAAAGTCTCTCGCGCCCTCGGGCGTGGATTTCATCAATATCGGCGTTTCGATCTCGATAAAGCCGTTGTCGTAGAAATAATCGCGGGTGATCTTGGCGATTTTGTTTCTGAGCAGTATGTTTTTCTGCAGGTCCGGACGGCGCAGGTCCAGATAACGGTATTTGAGGCGCGTGGTCTCGGCCGTCTGGCAGTTTTCAACGATCTCAAAGGGCGTGGTCTCGCTCTTTGAGAGCACGCGCAGATCGGTAACGAACAGCTCGATGTCGCCGGTGGCTACCTTGTCGGTTTTGGCGCTTCTCTCCCGCACGACGCCCACGGCGGCCAGCACGTATTCGCTGCGCACGCCCGCGGCCTTTTCAAACACGGCGGGATCGGTCGTCTCGTCGAACGCGAGCTGCAAAATGCCGGTGCGGTCTCTCAGGTCTATGAAAATCAGGCCGCCCAGATTGCGCTGGCGCTGTACCCAGCCGAAAACGGTGATCGTTTTGCCTGCGTCCCCGATGCGGAAATTACCGCAGTAGTCCGTTCTTTTTAAATCGGAAAACAGTTCCATCAGTTTTTACCTCCGTCTAAAAGGGTGAGTTTGGAAAGCGCGCTGCCGCCGTTGTCGGCGCCGAACATCGCGTGCACCAAAAGCCCTGTGATCTCTTCGTTGAGCCGGGTGAGATCCACCTCGGTCTCTTCGCCGGTGTCCATGTTCTTCGCTTTCGCCCTGGCTGTTTCGATCTCGCTGTCGCCCAGTACCAGCGTGAACAGCGCGTTTTTCTTATTCGCAAATTTCATCTGCGCTTTCAGCGACCGGGCAGAAACGTCGGTGAGCGCGATCACGCCGTCGCGCCGTAATTCGTCCGTGAGGCGCAGCGCCTCGAATGAATACTCGGCTTTTGCCGGGGCGATGTAGATCTCGGTGCGTTTCTCTTCGGGGAAGGTCACGCCCTCCGCCTCCAGCAGCAGCTTGAGCCGCTCCAGCCCCATGCCGAAGCCGCATGCCGGGGTGGACGTGCCGCCGAGCTCTTCCACAAGGCCGTCGTACCGGCCGCCGCCGCAAACGGTGCCCTGCGCGCCGATGCTGTCCGAAACGAATTCAAACACGGTTTTGGTATAATAATCGAGCCCCCGCACGATGGTGGGGTTCACGGTATACTCGATGTGCATCGCGTCGAGGTATTTCTTTACCGCGGCAAAGTGCGTTTCGCACTCCTCGCACAGAAAATCGAGCACCTTCGGCGCGCCCTTCGCGATCTCTGCGCACACCGGGGATTTGCAGTCCAGAATGCGCATCGGGTTGCGCTCCAGCCGCCCGAGGCAGGTCTCGCAAAGCTCGGCTTTGTAACCTTCAAAATACGTTCTGAGCGCCTTCTGAAAATCCGCGCGGCAGGCGGGGCAGCCGATGGAATTCAGCTCCAGCCTTATGCCGGTGAGTCCGAACAGATCGAAAATGTGCTTCGCGAGCGATATGATCTCGGCGTCCTGCGCCGGTTCGCCGGTGCCGAACGATTCCACGCCGAACTGGTGGAATTCGCGCAGCCGTCCTGCCTGCGGCTTTTCGTAGCGGTAGCAGGAGGTGTGGTAATAGTATTTCTGCGGCAGCGGTTCGTTGAAGAGGCCGTGCTCCAAAAAAGCGCGCGCCGTGCCCGCCGTGCCCTCGGGGCGCAGCGTAACGGATCGGCCGCCGCCGTCTGCAAACGTGTACATTTCTTTCTGCACCACGTCGGTGGTTTCGCCCACGCCGCGCTGGAACAGCTCGGTGTGCTCGAAAACGGGGGTGCGGATCTCTTTGAACCCGAAAAGGGCAGCCGCGTCGCCGGTGGTTTTCTCGATAAAACGGAGCTTGTAGCTCTCGTCCGGCAGGATATCCGCGGTGCCTCTCGGCGCTTTTGTAAGATAAGCCATATGTGTGTCCTTTGATATTTTATTTTACGAGCTCACGCCAGTCGAGATCGCCGCGCTCAAGGCCTCTTACCAGAGATTCCGCGGTGGCGATGTTGGTTGCGGCCGGGATGTTGTGCACGTCGCACAGCCGCAGCAGGTCCTGCTCGTTGGGTTCGTAGGGCTTGGGACGGAGCGGATCGCGGAACATCAGAAGCAGGTCGATCTCGTTGCAGGAGATCAGCGCCCCGATCTGCTGCGCGCCGCCCTGCGAGCCGCGCAGAAACTTGGTTACGGGCAGGCCGGTGGCGTCCTCGATCAGTTTGCCGGTGGTGCCGGTGGCACAGATGGAATGGTGGCTGAGTATGCCGCAGTAGGCGATACAGAACTGCGTCATAAGTTCTTTTTTGGAGTCGTGTGCAATTAAAGCGATATTCATGGTATCGTTTCAGTCCCCTTCCTCAGTGTTTATAAAACAGAATGAATAACATCTGATTTTATTATTTTAGCACATGAATTATGAATTATCAATGCTTATTTTAATAAAGATAATGTGAGCAGCACGTTTTCGCCCTGCAGACGTCTCGCGATGCGGTCAAACGCCTGAATGCCCTTTGCCGTGACCTTGAATTTGCGCGTCACGGAAACCGTTTTGAGCACCGGATCCTCCGGCACCACGCCGATCAGCTGCACGCAGGTTTTGTCGATGGCGCTGTCGATGGCGAGCTGCCTTCCTTTTTTGGCGGTCTTCGCGTCGTAACGGTTGATGATCAGCCGGGTCTCAGTCACGCCGTATTCCCGCAGCAGCGCGTCGGCTTTGCCCGCGCCCTGAACGCTCACCTCGTCCGGTGTGGCTATGATCAGCGCCGTATCCGCGGCCAGTGCGGCGCGCTTCAGCCCGGAGCCCAGCCCCGCGGGCGCGTCCAGAAGGATAAAATCATAGTCGCCGTCCAGGGTTTCCGCAAGCTCCTTGAGGCAGGTTTCGGGTGCGTCTTCGGGGCGAACGGCGGGCGCGCGCAGAAGGAAAAGCCCTGAATAAAGCGGTATCGTTGCGTCGGCGGGCGTGCACGCGCCGTTGACGGCGTCCAGCCAGTGATACGCGGTATCTGCGGCGGGCGGCAGCAGCAGGTCCAGCGAGCCGAGGCCCGCGTCGCAGTCGATCAGCAGCGTCTTTTTGCCGCGGGCGGCAAGGCGCATGCCCAGAAATGCCGCTGTTGTGGATTTCCCTACGCCCCCTTTGCCGGAGGCGATCACAATTCGTTTTGCCATAGGCCGTGTTTCTCCTCTTTTGCGCCGCGTTCGCTGCGCTTAACGGCTTCAGCCCAGCAGCTCGTTTTCGGGCTGTACGTTCTGTACGGTGTTCAGCGTGTCAAAGTAATACGTAAAGATATCCGCGGCAACCTGCGCGGTGGATGCGCCGGAACCGGCGTTCTCGATCACCACGGTGATGGCGATCTCGGGTTCTTCGTATGGGCCGAAAGCGATCAGAAAGCCGTCGGTGCCTTCGTAGATGGTGCCGTCCACAATACGCGTCTTTTCGGCGGTGCCGGTTTTGCACGCCACGTCGTATTTCAGATGGCCCAGCTGTTCGCGGCAGGAGGTTTCGTTCGCCACCAGATACATGCCTTCCTTAATGGCCTGGATCGTGGTATCCTTGATGTTGGTCTGCACCGCGACCTGCGGATTCCGCTCATAGTAGATCTGCGAATAATCGGCGGAGAGCACCTTGCTCACCAGATACGGCACGTAACGGGTGCCGCCGTTGGCGATGGTTGCGCAGTAATTCGTGAGCTGCAGCGGCGAGAACGAGTTGTCGGACTGGCCGATGGCTGCCAGCAGCGTTTCACCGGGACGCCAGCCGAGGCCCTGCGCCTCACGCTCTTCATAACCGGCTACCAGTCCCGCGGTCTCGCTGATCTCAACGCCGGTCTTCTGCCCGAGCCCCAGAAGGGACGCGTAACTGTTCAGCTTCTGTATGCCCACCTTCTGCGCCACGTCGAAGAAGAAGATATTGCAGCTGTACGCCAGCGCCTGCTGAACGTTTACGAAGCCGTGGGCGGTTTTGTTGAAGCATACGAAGGTCTGGTCGATGTATTCGTACGTACCTTCGCAGAACACGTAGGTATCCGGCGTGATCACTTCTTCTTCCAGCCCCGCAACGGCGGTGGCGGGTTTCATGGTGGAGCCGGGGGAGTAGCCGCTCTGGAACGCGCGGTTCCACAGAGGTTTGCCCGCGTCCTGCGCAAGCTCGTTGTAGTCTTCATAGTAAGTGGAAAGGGAAAAATCGGGGTAGGAGGCGCTTGCCAGGATCGCGCCGGTGCGCACGTCTTCCACCACCACGGCGCCTGCGGGGCTCATGCCTCCGGCAATGGCGTCTTCGTCCGTCACCTCGCGGATCTGGCGGGCGAGGGAGGCTTCGGCGATCTGCTGCATCGGAATATCCAGCGTAAGTATCGCGGTGCCGCCGGTGCGGGGCAGCACAGAATACTCCTCTTCCACCTTCCCGCTGCCGGATACCGTAAGGGTCTTTACGCCGTTCGTGCCTTTCAGATACGGTTCCATGGCCTGCTCAATGCCGTTTTTGCCGATCTTGTCCGATAGGGAATAGGCAGCGCTTTTGATCTCAGCCTGTTTTTCGGGATCGTCCGCTGCAGCCTGAAGCGCTTCGTCGGTGAGAGCTTTCTGCTCTTCGTACTCCTCCGCGTTGATGGCCCCGACGAGGCCCAGCAGGTGTGAAGCAAGGTGCCCGTTTCCGATGTACTTGCGTTCGCTGGTCACTTCGGCGTCCGCCCCGCGGAAAAAGGTGTTGTTCTCTTTAATGTAAGCCACGGTCTGAATGGAAACGCCGGTGGCGAATGTATAAGGGGTGGTCACGTTGAACCCGCGCCGGGTCATATTGTACCGCACGGAAGCCACCTTTAGGGCGTCCTCGGGCGCGTAGTCTTCCAGTCCGTATTCCTCCAACAGCGCGTTGTAGCAGTTCTCCGCGGTGGCGTAGGCGTTGAGATTCAGATAGTACGACGATTTCATCCAGCGGATATCCGCTTCGCGGTTCTCCTCAAACGCCAGACTGCCGTCGGCGCTGCGGCGGATGGGCAGATTGTCGATCCATTCCTCATCCCTGCTCTCGAGAAAACGTACCAGATGCAGCAGCACCTCGTTGCCTTCGGCGGTATCCGAGGGGAAGGAGAGCGCGTTCAGCACGATGGAATTGACCTGTTCGTTGAATACGAAGGTGTTGCCGCTGCGGTCGAGGATCTCGCCGCGGTCGGCGGATACGGGGATGGAGTAGGTTTTTACCGTGGCGGTGTCGGCGGCTCCGGCTGCGCGGGAGGCCAGCTGCGTACGGTATACCATGATGATAAAGAAAAGAAAAACGAGGGCGGTCAGGATCAGAACGCCCAGAGCTCTTCGGTTGATCTTGGATCTGGTCATAACGGGTTACCTTAGTTTTTGATCCAGCAGGCGGATCGGATAATAGAATACCGGCAGCAGCAGCGACGAGCATACGGCGCCGGGCAAAAACGTGGTGCGGAACACCGCGAACGCGCCGCTTCGGTCCTTTGCCAGAACCATAAAGATGAAGCCCGTCAGCGCGGTACACAGCGCAAATATCAGCGTGAGAAGAAACGCGCTGAGCAGCGTGCCGCGGAACAGATAATGCATAACGAGGCCTGCGGCGCAGCCGAGCACCGCAAATACGATGGCGTATATCCCGTCCGCCGCGGGGGAGGCGAGGTCGTAAAGCGCGCCGCCCAGCAGGCCGAAGAAGAAACCGGCGTACTCATGCTCGAATACACAAACCGCAACCGTGAGCGGGATCAGCGGCAGAAGGATGCTGCCGCGCATGCCGAGAAGGGTGTTCTGTACCACGCCCGTCAGCACGAACAGCGCAATATATATGACGCGGCGAAACACCGGATAGATGCGTTCTTTCGTTCTCATCGGGCTTTGTCCTCAAAATCGGTGATCACGAAAACGTCCACCGCAGTGCGGGGATCCATGGCGGGTTTTATCACCGCGTAGGCGGAAATATCCGATTCGCTGTTCACCACCTGCGTCACCGTGCCGATGATCAGGTCGCGCGGGTAGATCCCGCCGATGCCCGAGGTGCAAACGATGCCGCCTGCCACAACGGGGGTGGTGCGGGCAAGCCCCATCAGCTTGAGGGTGCCCTCCAGCGAAAAGCTGTTCTGCGCTTCGGTGTAGCAGTCTTCCCGCGTGCGGGTCTCGTAGGCGCTCACGCTCACGTCGGGATGAAAAACGGTATATACCACGGCGCTGGTGAGCGAAACTTCACGCACGACGCCGATCAGGTTCTTGCCGTAGATCACGGGCATGTTCACGTCGATACCGTCCTGCGTGCCCTTGTTGATGGTAAAGGAAGCGTATACGTCCATTCCGTCGCGCATGATCACGGCGGCGGGCTCGAAAACGAAATCGGAATGCTCGCTCTTCACGCCCAGAAACTCTTCGTAAGAGGCAAGCTTCTGCTGCAGCTTTTCGTAATCCACCATCTGCTCGCGGTATTCGTCCAGTTCGGCCTGCAGGCTTTCGATCTCTTCAAGATAGCGGGAGGAAGAACGGAACCCGGCGCGGAAATCGGAAACGGTTTCGCTGATATGCTCCGCGGCGCGGTTCAGGGGAGAGAGCACGAAATTGAGGGCGGAAGAAAACGGGGAGGTCCCGCCGGAAGATACTGCGGCAACGAACAGCCCCAGCAGCAAAACCGCCAGAACGCACAGCGTATATTTGAATTTGATGCTCCTGAAATAATTCTGCATGGCAGTTTGCTTATTTGCCCTTTCCTATGTTCAGCGTATCTTTTTCAAGGCAGATGGCGGTGCCGGTCACAACGCAGTCGATGGGCGCTTCCGCCACTCTGCAGGGCATGCCTGTTTTTGCGGAGATGAGTTTGTCGAGCCCGCGGATCAGCGCGCCGCCGCCGGTGAGAACGATGCCGCTGTCCAATATGTCCGCCGCAAGTTCCGGCGGGGTCTTTTCGATGGTGGTGCGCACGGTTTCCACGATCTGCGCAATGGGATCTTCCAACGCCTCGCGGATATCTTCGCTTGTGACCTCCACGTTTTTCGGAAGCCCGTCGATCAGGTTGCGCCCGCGGATATCGAGCGCGCCCTCGCCGTCGTAGGGAACGGCGGAGCCGAGGCTGATCTTGATCTCTTCGGCGGTGCGCTCGCCGATCAGCACGCTGTATTTCTTGCGCACGAACTGCACGATGGCGTCGTCAAACATGTCGCCGGCGACGCGCAGCGAACGGGAGCAAACGATATCGCCGAGCGATATCACCGCCACCTCCGTGGTGCCGCCGCCGATATCTACAACCATGCTGCCCCTGGGGGCGGTCACGTCGATACCGGCGCCGATGGCGGCCGCCATCGGTTCTTCGATCAGGCTCACGTAGCGCGCGCCTGCGCTCACGGCAGCGTCGTGTACGGCCTTGCGCTCCACCTCGGTAACGCCGGAGGGGATGCAGATCATAACTCTCGCCCGTGCGAACGGGGAAGAACCCATGGCTTTTTTGATGAAATGGCGAAGCATGTCCGCCGTCATCTGGAAGTCGGCGATCACGCCGTCCTTGATGGGGCGCACCGCCGTAATGGAGCCGGGCGTGCGGCCGATCATCTTTTTTGCTTCTTCGCCTACCGCCACCACTTTCTTCTGTCCCGCGCCCACTGCCACGGCCACAACGCTGGGCTCGCGGATCACGATGCCCTTGTGCTTTACGCAGATCAGGGTGTTGGCGGTGCCGAGATCGATTCCTATATCCTGTGAAAACAACATAATAATGCGTCCTTTTAAAAATTATTAATACAAAAATAAGTATAACACATCATATTATACAAAATCAACCGTAAATCTCAATTTTTTCACGCGGCAGCGGTTAACGGTTACCATGTAAGCGGCTACCGTTGTTCTTAACGAAAGTGTAACTGGACTTTTCCGGGCGGCGTATGCTACAATATGCGTGCAGGAAGGGGAGCGCTTCGATTCGGCCTCTCCACTGAAAAAAATGAATAAAAATGCTTTTACACACATAAAATGAATCGTGTTAGTTACAGCCTCCGTTTTTGCCGTCAGGATGATTCTCTGATAGGAGAGCGCGGCGGCGGATTAACATAAAAGGGCCGCCCCGGTAGATTGACCCGGGACGGTTCTCTTTTACTTTGGTTTGTTGAATAACACCTGCGTTCAGTCACTGCATCAGCTCGGTGCGAATGAAGCTTTCGCACTGCTTCTGATCCATGATCTTCGGCACGGGGTACAGGGGGTTGCCCTCCATAAGAGCGCGTTTTGCGATCAGCGACACGTCCTCGTCTTTGATAAAATCAAATTTTTCGGGGATGTTCATCTTCGCGTTGAACTCTTTGATCTTGGCTATGAAGAGTTTTGCTTTCTGTTCTTCGTCGAGACCGGCTACGTCGAGACCGGCGATCGCTGCAAGCTGTGCCAGCGGTTTGTATGCGGTCTTTCCGTAGAACTCGAGCATATGCGGCAGAATTACCGCGTTGGCAAGGCCGTGAGGCGTGCCATAGGTCCCGCCGAGGTTGTGCGCGATGGAATGTACGTAGCCCACGTACGCTCTGGTGAAAGCGATGCCCGCGTAATAGGAAGCCACCAGCATATTCTCTCTGGCTTCAATGTTCTTGCCGTTTTCGTAAACCTCAAGGATATTGTCGAAAATAAGGCGTGTGGCTTTTTCCGCCGCGGCTTTCGTGCCTTTGGTGTTGGAATGACCGATGTACGCCTCCACTGCGTGGGTCAGCGCGTCCATGCCGGTGGTGGAGGTGATGTGCTTCGGCAGGCCAATGGTGAGCTCGGGATCCAGCACCGCCACTTTCGGACGCAGGCGCGGATCGTTGATGGCGTTCTTTTCGTGGGTCTTGGGGTTGGATACCACGGCTGCGATGGTGGTCTCGCTGCCGGTGCCCGCGGTGGTGGGCACTGCGAACAGCGGGGGCAGTTTTTTGATGACCTTCAGCAGGCCTCTGAGCTGCGGCACGGTTTTGTTCGGACGTACCACTCTTGCACCGCAGGCTTTGGCGCAGTCCATCGGGGAGCCGCCGCCGAAGGCCACGATGCCGTTGCATTCGGCCGCCTTGTACATGGCGAGCGCCTGTTCGATGTTATCGATGGTGGGGTTGGGCTGAACGCCGTCGTACACGGTGTAGTTGATGCCCTCTTTCGCGAGCGCCTCAAACAGCCCGTCCAGAAGGTTGAGCCCCATCAGGCCCTTGTCGGTGACCACAAGCACGGTGGTAACGCCCTTGGCCTTGATGGCGGCGGGCAGCTGCTTTACGCAGCCCGCGCCGCGGATGATCTCAGGCTCGGTCCAGTCAAGAAAATTGACCGCTACCTTCATCACCTTCTGGAACGTTCTGCAGTAAGCGTTGTATAAAACAGACATTCGTTTTCTTCTCCTTTCAAAATATCTTTCTTTCATTATATTCCGTTGTTCTGCGCAATGCAAGTGTTATTTTCATATTCTCGGAAACACAGGGGGAGAATCAAGGAGAATAGCAGAATTTCGCAAATTACAGTTTATCGCTGTGTTCCGGATTTCTCCGTAGGGGGCGGCGTCCCGACGCCCCGCAAGCCAAAGTTATTCCGATTCGCGTAACAGCTTTAAATTTCCATTCGGGTCATCCGTTGGAAACATAATCCGTTTTACAAATGGTGATTGTGGATGTTCACGTTTACGGGGCGTCGGGACGCCGCCCCCTACGGAGGTATCTTGAACATCTCGTTAAACTGAAATTTGAATCGGGCACAAAAAAAGCGCGCTCAAAAGCGCGCTGTTAAGGTTTCAGTTTAATGCGTACCGCTCCGCGTATGACGCGTACGCCTCCTGAAAGCCCCTGTCGTCGGCTTTGAGGCGGTTTACGTACCCGTGGGCGTCGTAAACGTGCTCCTTGCGCTCCACCACGGCGATGGCGAGGTTGGAGCAGTGGTCCGCGATGCGCTCGAAATTGGTGAGGATATCGTTATATACGTAGCCGCGGGCGTATTCGCACTCGCCGGTGCGCAGGCGCTCCACGTGGCGGCGTTTGATCTCGTCGCACAGGTCGTCGATCACTTCCTCCAGCGGTTCCACACCGGCGGCGATCGAGGCGTCGTCCGTATCGAAGGCGCGCACGCTCAGGTGCAGGATCTCGTTCACGGCGGCGGAAAGCACGGTCAGCTCGTTTCCGGCGGCGGGGGAAAGCATGATATTCTTTTCTTTGATCTCTTTCGCGTTCTCGGCGAGGTTCAGGGCGTGGTCGGAGATGCGCTCGTAGTCTGTAAGAGAGTGCAGATATTCCGCCACGGCGGCGTTCTGCTGCTCGGTCATCTCGCGGCCGGTAAGGCCCATCAGATACGCGCCAAGACGGTCCTCGTAGATATCCACGTCGTCTTCCATGGTCTTTACGGCGTCAAAGCCCTCCTGCGTGAAGTCGGTGAGCAGGCGGGTGGCCTTGCTCACGCTCTTTTTGGAGAGCGCAGCCATGGCGCTGATGGCGGTGCGGCACTGCTCGATGGCCAGCGACGGGTGAGTGAGGAAGCGCTCCTCCAGCCGCAGGGTGGGGCCGCTCTTTTCGGCGGCGGGCGAATCCTTTACCAGCTTTGTCACCAGCTTCAGCAGCACGCCCGAAAGCGGCGCCAGCAGCAATACCATCGCGAGCCGCAGAAACGTATTTACCGCCGCCACCGAGAAGGGGTTCACCGTGGCTTCAAGAAACGGAAAACGCAAAAACGCGTTCAACGTGTAAAACACCGTGCCGGTCGCCGCAACCCCCAGCGCCCCGGCAACGGGATAAACGAGCGCCGCGCGCTTGCCGTCCGCCCGGGCGCCGATGGCAGCCAGCAGCACCGGGGCCGCCGCGCCGATGGCGATGCCCATCAGCAGAGGCAGCACCTGTTTCACGCCCATCGCGCCGGTGACCGAGAGCGCCTGTACGATACCGACCGCCGCGCTGGCGGACTGCAGCATCGCCGTAAATACGGCGCCGACGAGAATGCCCAGCAGAGGGTTGGAGAGCCCCGAGAGAAGGTTCAGGAACCAGGGCGCGTCCCTGAGGCCCGCCACGGCGCCGCTCATGGCGCTCATGCCGAACATCAGAACCGCAAAGCCCAGCAGGATATCTCCGATGTGACGGTTCGTCTGTTTTTTCGTGAACATGCGCAGTATGATGCCCGCCACGGCGATCAGCGCGGAAAGCGTTGCCGTGGAAAACAGCGTTTTCAGGCTGCCTCCCCCTTCGATATAAGAAAGGCAGATCACCCAGCCGGTGATGCTGGTCCCCAATATCGCGCCTAGGATCACGCTGACGCTGCGCTTCACCTTCATCATGCCGGCGTTCACAAAGCCGACCACCATCACCGAGGTGGCGCAGGAAGACTGGATCACAGCCGTTACCACGGTGCCCAGCAGCAGCCCCTTGAAGAACGTGCCCGACAGCCGGTATAAGATCAGCTCCAGCTTGTTGCCCGCCACTTTTTTCAGCCCGTCGCCCATCAGCGTCATGCCGAACAAAAACAGCGCCACGCCGCCCAGCAGCGATATCACCTCTGAAATACCCATAGAAAAGCTCCTTTGCGTGTTTACGGTTTCAGTATACCCCATTAACGGGAAGTTTGCAAGGAGGATTCTATTTAAATTGCAGTTTGTCGCGCTGATGGCGCGACAGCGATATGCATTCCTGCCGAAATGCGCGATATATCCCTCCGGGAAGCGATATACCTTCGGTGCGATATGTGCCTGCGGCACGTGGAAAAGAATGCATATCATATCGCACGCAAACGGAGGGAAGCGTATATCGCATTTGC
>JAFRSZ010000344.1 GCA_017439205.1 Clostridia bacterium | reverse complement strand
CTTGCACAGGCGGGCTACTATGATATTGCCCGTAAGTACAAGTCTCTGCACTCCTTATGATTGAACCGCCGTGTACCGAACGGTACGCACGGTGGTGTGAGAGGTCGGCTGCTCAACGAATGGGCAGCCTCCTACTCGATCGGCTGTTCCGGCTGCGGCGGGCGCCTTCGGATACTTCCGCCATTTGTTCCGTCGGCTTTGCGTTCGGCGGGGCCGGAGCCGCGCTTCCCGTTCGTCCTTCGGATAAGACCGTAAGATCTTATGTTTGCCGGTAAAACCGGCGTATGGTTTTGATGGAGAAGTATTGGCGCGTCGGTTGAAAGAGAGGGATCGCGGAAAAACGTGTTGCGCGGTTGCGCGGGGTGCGGAGCGGGATTCGCTGCTCGCTGTACGTTTTGTCCTTCATCGATCGTTGATCTGCTTTTGCAGACGTTTCCGGAATTTCTTCCGGAGGTGCGCAGCGTTATCGTTCATCTGCGCCTGAACCGGCTTCGGTATTCTCATTCGTCCGCCGTACCCGGAACAGCCGAAGCGGGAGGTCAGGCTCCCGCCCCGTTCGCGTATTCCTCAAACGCGTTTGCGAAGCTGGCGTTCACGTCGAAGGGCGTTTGGTAGTTCACCGTTGCCGTCACCATGCACAGGTCGATGTCTGCGCTGGTTTTGTCCGCTTTGGCGTGCAGCCCGTTCAGCGCGGCGCGTACCACGTTGCGGTTGAAGTTGATGGTGGTAACGCGCTTCACGTCGCAGCGGTAAGAGGTCTGGTTGCCCTCCGCGTTGAAGCGGTAGCCGGTCCCGCCGCCCGCGATCGTCTGCTCGCTGTTGCGCAGGTCGTTCATTTTGCGGAAGGTGCGCGCCGCCCGCTGCCGCGTGGCGTTCAGGCTCACCTCGCTGTCGAGGTCGATATCCAGCGCGTTCTTCGCCTTGCGGATGGCGGCGAAGAGCTTTTCTTTTTCTTCCACCAGATGCACAAGAAAGCACGCAAGCTCGGTTATGCGGTCGTAATATTCGGTTTCGGGGGCAACGAGCAAGGTCTCGTCCTCGGCTTCCGCCATCACCTTATGGCGGAGATAGGTGTTCTTTACTTTCGTTACGTTGGCTTCGTTCTCCAGGATCTCCTGCGCCTCGTCGATGAAGGCCTGCAGCCTGTTCTGGAAGCGGAACGCTTCTTTCAGGTTCATACTGTGTCACCTCGTATTCGTTTTTTTTCTTGACGGGCACAGTATACCGCATTTGAGCGGGTTTGTCATTGAACCTGTGGTTCACTTTTCCGGTTTTTCAGAGCAGCGCCAGCAGATCGTTCACGTCTGCCGTGGCGAGGCAAACGCAGGTGTCGGACGCGCCGTAATAGATCTTGACTTCGCCGCTGTCTTCCAGCAGCATGCCGCAGGGGAAGATCACGTTCTGCCGGAAGCCCTCGTCGGTCTCCACCGGCAGATCCGGCGCGATCAGCGGCTCGTTATACACCGAGAGCACCTTTGACGGGTCGTTCAGGTCCAGCAGCATCAACCCCGCGGTGTAGCGCTTTTTCCACGATTTCTCCCACCCGTTCTTGCCGCGGCTTTCGTCTTTGTCCACCGCGTGGATCAGCGTGAGCCACCCGCGTTCGGTTTTTATGGGGCTGGCGGTGGGGCCGATCTTGTCGTTGGCGAAGGGCACGTCCTCCACGCCCAGCACCAGCTCGCTGCGTCCCCAATATACCATGTCCGGCGAGCGCGAAAGCCAGATATCGAAGCGGTCGCGCCCCCGGCTGTATACCGGCATCGGGCGCTCCAGCCGCACGAATTCGCCGCCGATCCTTTCGGGGAACAGCACCATGTTTCGGTTCTCCGGCACGCTGGCGCTGATGATCTTATACGAACGCAGATCCTCCGAGAGCTCGGCGATGCACCCCCGTATGCCGTGGCGGGTATCCATGGCAAGGCAAAGATAGAGTTTTCCTTCGATCTCAATAACGCGCGGGTCGTACAGCCGCCGCATCTCGGGGTCTTTGGCCGGATCGTTGCTGTCCATCAGCGGCACGGGGTCGAACACCCAGCCGTCGATCCCGTTTTTGCTGCGGGCGACGCCCACGCTTGTGCCTGCGAATTTTTTGTTTTCGGTTTCATAGGCCGTTTGGTCCGTTCCGTAGTCGTTGCGGAACACCATTACGTATTCGCCCCTGTATTTGATCACGCCCGCGTTGAACACGAGGCTGCAGGGGTAGGGAAGATCCGCCGCCGTTACCACCGGCGCGGGTCTTTTTTTGATGCAGGGATGCGTTTTAAGAATGGGCGTTACTGCGGGCATAGGATAACCTCCGATTCGGTTCAGTCTATTTTGTTGGGGAAGCAGGTGTGTGTGAGCGAAGTTTTTTTAATGCGGAATTCGGAATGCGGAATTCGGAATGCGGAATTCGGAATGAAATAGGTTCGCTATTTAAACGTTCGTTTTTCATTTGAGATTATACCCCGAAGGGGGGCGCTGCGTCAAGGTTTTTCGGCGGGGGGAGGGGAGAAAGGTTTTTTTGAAAAAACATGGCGATCCTCACAAAAAAGATTGAAATAACGCTGATATTATGTTATATATTACTTATAAAGAGTCCGTTTTGCGGATCATTCAGAGAGGTTGTTGTTATGAAGCGTTTCAGAAAGCCTAGCAGTTGCTGCTGAGTCGCATCACGCGGCAATGCGTATTCATAAGACACTATGCCGAGCTTTTCACAGGCTCTCTTTTTGTTGTTGACATAAACTTTTGACGCGGGG
>JAFRSZ010000343.1 GCA_017439205.1 Clostridia bacterium | reverse complement strand
TAATAATTGAAACTGTTAATTACAAAGCGAGACACCAATACATATCGTTTGTAATTAACACATGTTGAATTCTATGGTTCGCGGGGCGTCGAGACGCCGCCCCCTACGGATATAATCAAAACGCGCAGCGTTTTCCGAAATTGTTAATTGTTCTTTGTTAATTGTTAATTGAACCGCGCGCCAAACTGTAATTTAAATGTATCCGCCGGTCTTCATTGTATCCATATGTATTCTTCTTTTATGGTTGAATTTCGGTTCACCGGAGCGTACGCGCGTATTTGCGTTGCCATTCGGGATCGGCCATACCGTTTTCATTCAGGCAGCAGCCGGAAACAAGGTCGTCCGCCAGCTCGATGAGTTCATCATACAGTTCGAGATCCTGTTTCCAACAGTCATCTATGGCGTTCAGCCCCAGCCACGCGCCGAGGATGTTGCCCGCCACCGCGCCGGTGGAATCGCTGTCGCCCTTATGGTTGACGGCGGCGCATATGCAGGCGGAGAAATCACTCCGGTGGCGCAGCGCACAGTAAACCGCGACGGCGAGCGCCTCCTCCCCTACCCAGCCCTCGCCGAGCCGGTGGATATTATCGAGATCGCTTTCCGTGTTTGCGGAAAGGCTGACCGCAAGTCGCATCAGCCCGGTAAACGTATCGGTATGCTCCCTGCCCGCGAACACCGAGGCCGCGGTATCGACCGCCGCGAGCACGGTCTCTCTGAGCGACATGGGGCGTTCGGGATATGCGCACATACGCACGATACAGGCGAGCGCCGCGGCGGGCAGCCAGCCCAGCGGGTGCCCGTGCGTGACGGCGGCGGCGTTTGCGCCCTCAACGGCAACGGTACGGAGATTCGCCTGCGGCGCGCGCAGCAGCCCCACGGGAGCCGCGCGCATCACGCCGCCGCAGCCCTTGGAATTGTTGATCGGACGTTCGGGATCCGGCAGGGGCGCGCCGTTTCTCTGCGCCTGCAGCGCGGAAATGCAGGTGTTGCCCGGCGCGCGGGGGCTGAAGAGCTCCGGCGCCCGGCAGAGCCACGAAACGCGGTTTTTGTTTTCCGCCTGTGAAAATGAGGAATACTGCGTATCGAGCCAATCCTGATACGCCGCGGCGACGTACCGCGCCGCCGGGCCTTCGGCAGCGCCGAGCGCGCGGGCGGTATCGTACAAAAGCAGTCCGTTCGCGGTGAACATCGTCATCTGCGTGTCGTCGGAAATGAGCGCCTTGCCGGAGGAAACGTCCTTTTCGTACCGCTGTATGCCGTTTTCGCCGTAACGCCGGAAAATGGTGTTCTCATCCAGAAATTCCACGGCGTAGCCGAGGGCGTCCCCCGCCGCGCCGCCTACAAGGCAGCCGCGGATCTTATCTCGGGTTTGTTCCGTATACATCGTTGCATTCTCCTTTCGATGTCACCGTTTGTACCGCGCCTCGAAATCGGGCAGGTCCCCGAATGTGAGCACGAAGGAATCGTAGTATTGCTCCTGAAAGCGCACCGCCGCGGCCATCTCTTCGCGCGTGAAGACCGTACCTGCAGGGGCGGCGATCAGCTTATCCTCAACGTCGTCAACGCGGCGCACGACGCCGATCACCGTGCAGTCCGCTTCTGCTGTGGGTTCGTTCACGCCGAGCAGGTAGACGTCCAGTTCTTCGCCGTCCCCTCCGAAAACGCCGGGGATATAGCCGTAATTCAACGGGTAAACGAGGGTATAATTCTCTTTCCTGTGTACGTACCCCAGAGGGCGGTCCGTTTCGATATGCACGTTTTTGCCGAGATAAGACCATACCGTGGCCTTGCGCAGCGTATCGCGTATAAAATCATGCTTGCCCGCGAGGTAACGCTCCCGGCCCGCATCCACGGGGCATTCGGCGGCAAGGCGCTCCTTCAGCGCTTCGTAAGCCTTCGCCGCGGCGGGATAAGCGTTCATGTAATCCCTGAAATTCAGGTAATCGCGCCATTCCCGGCCGCCCGCCTTCACCACGTGGATGAAGTGCGTCTGTTCGTCTCCCGCGCCGGTATAAAAGCTGCCGCGGGCGAACAGGAGCTGCCACTCGAGGTCTGACGGCCGGTAAAAAAACCCGGCCGAACGCAGTTCTTTTTCTTTTGCGAGCACGGCGCCGAAATCCTCGGCCGCGACGGCGATATCCACGATGGGCTTGGCCTTGATGCCTTTGATGCTCGTGCTGCCCACGTGCTGTATATCCGAGGCGGCGTCGCCGAGGATCGTTTTCAGCGTTTCGGCGGTGCGGGCGGCCTCTTCTTCCCACGCCGCTTCGTGCGGGAAGAGCGCCACCGTGCCGCGTCTGAGTCCAAGGTTCATATGCTTTTCATCTCTTTAAATACAGGTTCAAACGCCGATCCGGCGCGGTAAAACACCGGCGGCTGCCCGATGGGCGCGGGCACGGAAACAAACCCGCCCACATACGTTTCGCCGGTCCACAGGTGGACCCAATCCCCCTGCGGCAGCCATACCTCGCGCATATCCGCGCCCGGCTGCACCACCGGAGAAACGAGCATATCGTCGCCGAACAGATACGAGAAGCGCTCGGTGGCCCATGCCTCGGCGCAGTCCTGCGCGAAGAACAGCGGGCGCATCACCGGCAGGCCGGTTTCGGCGTTCTGCCGCACCGCCCGCCGCAGATACGGCAGAAGCGCGTCGTGCAGGCGCGTCATGCGCGCGGTGAACGCCAGCAGCTCGGGCGTATCGTAGAGCTGCACGTTCACCGTGGGGCGGTTGCCCTCGTGGCTGCGCATCACCGGCGTGAAGCAGGCGAATTCCAGCCAGCGTTTGAGCAATTCCTCATCGCGCCGCATCGTGAACAGCGTGGTGTAGCCGCCGATATCGCTGCACGAGAGGCCGTAACCGCTCATGCCCATCGTGAGCGCCGAGGTGATCGCGCTGGGAAGGCCGTCGTCCGCGCTCCAGTCCACGTTCTGGTCGCCCGCCCACATCAGCGTGGAATACCGCCCGGTGCCCGCGGCCCCGGCGCGCATATAGAACACGCATTTGCCGAGCATGCCGCGCTCTTCCACGGCCTCGCGGTTGCACTGCGCCCACAACGCGGGCCAGCGGTTATGGAGCTCCCATCCCGTGCCGCCGCTGCAGACCGCGTCCACCGGCAGATATTCGCCGAAATCCGCCATCCAGCCCCGAAGGCCGAGGTCGATCAGGTTGGTTTTGATCACGTTTTTATACCATTCAAAGGCCGCGGGCAGGGTGAGGTCCACCACGCCGCAGTCGAATTCGCCGAAATCGAACAGATAATCCGTACCGTCCGGCCGCTTTACGAGATACCCTTTCTCTTTCGCCTCGGCGAAGAGCGAACCGGTATCCACAACGTAGGGGTTGATATAGCCCATCCACGCGCGGCCCGCGTCCTCGCGGATCACACGATCGAGCCCGGGGTACAGCTCCTCGCTCCAGCGCCAGTTCCAGATATTGCGCTTACCGAAGGAGGTCTGCCGGGTGCCCTGCCAGTCCTGGATCCAGACGGCGGAGATATCCGCCCCGGCGTTCACGCAGCGGTCGCGCAGCTCCAGCGCGCGTTCGGTGCCGCCCTGCACGCCGAGCCACAGGCCCTTCATCGCCCAATCGGGCAGCGCGGGCTGCCTGCCGAGCAGCGCGGTGAGGGCTTTCAGCAGCGCGGGGTAGCTTTCGCCCGTGCCGACGCAGAAACGCGGTTCAAGGCTCCATACCTCTGCCTCGTGGAACGCTTCGTTTGTGAAATCGAGCACAGCGTATTCGTAGTTTTCAAAGTGGATGAAGTATTTTTCGGAGGAAACGAACGTGGGCTGCGGAAAGAAGGTGGTGTGGTAATCGCCGCCGCTGCCGTCAAGCGCGTCCGAAAGGCGGGTGATCTCGGTGAGCTTGTTGCGGCCCACGCCCTGCTCGCGGGTCCATATGGGGTACCGCCTGCCGCGCAGGTCCAAAAAAGAAAACTGCTCGCCGCCGCCGGTGACGCGCTCTCCCGATTCGGCATAAAAACGCGCCCAGAAACGGTTGTATCTGTCGTCCGACGCCCTGCCGACGACGCGCAGAACGCCCGCGTCCTCCGAAAAAGAGAGGGTAAAATCGCCCTCAAGGTCCGGATGGCCGCACACGACCCCCGTATCGGTCACACGGACGACGTGCAGGGGCAGACGCAGATCGAGCCGGTCCGCGATATCGAAATTGCCGCGGAACATGTTTACGCGCGGCGCTCCCCTGCCGACGAACAGCGCGGGGGCCTCGAAGGAGTGCGAAAGCACCGTTTTTCCGTTTACAAGCAGCCTGAAGCCGCCGGGGACAGATCTGAGTTCAAACATGGTTTTCTCCTCTCAGGGGTCAGCGGATCTTTTTATTGATTCTATCACAACGCCGCGCGTTTTTAAAGCCCTTCTTTTTCATACCGGCGAAAAGAATACGGCAGTCCGCTATGGACAAACGGATAAAAAACGGATATAATAAAAAAAACGCGTAAAACCGAATGAAAGGCGGTACATAAAATGAAACTCTACCTGAAACAGAAATTCTTTTCGTGGAAAGACCAGAGCACCGTGAAGGACGAACTGGGCAACGACAAATACTATATCGAGGGCAAGGTGTTCTCGGTGGGCAAAAAACTGCGGGTCTACGACCCGAACGGCACGGAGCTGGCCTTCGTGCGGCAGAAGGTGGCGTCCTTCATGCCGCGGTTTATCGTGGAGATCGGCGGCGAAGAGAAGGCGATGATCGTGAAGAAATTCTCGTTTTTCAAGCCGAAATATTACGTGCAGGGCCCGGAATGGGAAGTGATGGGCGACGTGTTCGGCCACGACTACACCGTAAGCGCGGGCGAGATCCCGGTGGTATCCGTACATAAAAAATGGATGAGCTGGGGCGACGTTTACGAACTCGATATTGCCGACAACGCGGATGAGATCCTTGCCCTTGCAACGGTGCTCGCCATCGACGCCGTTCTGGACGCGCAGGAAAACGCCGCCGCAACGACGTAAAAAATTGGAATTTAGCGCACAGCGCTAAATTCCAATTTTCGATGTGCCTTCGGCACGGGAGAATGTTCGCTGCGCTCACGGGAGAGTGCGCCTTACGGCGCGGGAGAGTGCGCCTTACGGCGCGGGAGAGTGCGCCTTACGGCGCGGGAGAGTGTGCCTGCGGCACGGGAAAAGTTCATTTGTTCTGGATCAAATGCTCCGACAACTGGAACAACTTTATGGAGGACAGCAAGAACGTGCTGATGCAGTGGCTGTTCTACTACGGCAAGGTGGG
>JAFRSZ010000342.1 GCA_017439205.1 Clostridia bacterium | reverse complement strand
TATCTCAAAAAACGTCAGCTTTCCCCCGAAACCGTAAAGCGGTTCGGCCTCGGTTACGCGCCGAACACATGGGATGCGCTCCTTAAATACATGAAATCCAAGGGCTTCACCGAGAGCGAGCTTGTGGCGTTCTATCTTGCCCGGGAGGGCAGAAACGGCCGCGCATACGATATTTTCCGCAACCGGCTGATGTTCCCCATCATCGACCTGCGCGGCAACGTGATCGCTTTCGGCGGCCGCGTCCTGGACGACAGCAAGCCAAAATACCTGAACACCGCCGATACGGTCGTCTATAAGAAAGGGCAGGGGATCTACGCCCTCAATTTCGCCAAGAACGTGCCGGGCAGACAGCTCATATTGTGCGAAGGGTACATGGACGTGATCGCCATGCATCAGGCGGGCTTTACCAACGCCGTGGCGGCGCTCGGCACCGCTTTCACGCAGGACCAGATCTCGCTTTTGTCGCGCTATTGCGACGAGCTGATACTGAGCTTCGATTCGGACGAGGCGGGCCAGAAGGCGACCCAGCGTGCGCTCAGGCTGCTCGAAAACGCGCCGATGAAGCTGCGGGTGATGAATCTCACCGGCGGCAAAGACCCGGATGAGATCATCAAAACCGAGGGCAAAGAAAAGATGTCCTCCCTGATCACGAACGCCCAGAACGATACCGAATACGCGCTCTCCCGGGCGATGGCGAAGTACGATATCTCTACCGACGACGGCAAGCTCGGTTACATCAACGAAGCCGTCACGATCCTTTCAAATATCCGAAACGCCGTGGAAAGAAACATCTATATAGCCCGTGTGGCGGAGATCACCGGCACAAAAAGCGAACCCATTGCCGAAATGGTGCAGCGCGCCGCAAAGAGCCTGAACCGTCGCAAACAGTGGGAAGAATTCGATTTACATGCGAGGGAGGCCGCTGGCGACGACCGCGGCAAGATCCCGAACCCGGAACGGCGCGCCAATCTCAGGGCCTGCAAGGCGGAAGAAACCATTCTCGCGTCGCTTTTGCTGAATCCCGATTATTTATCCCGCTACGCCGGAACGCTGGATGCGGACAGCTTCGTGACCAAAGTGAACCGCGATCTGTTTACCGGGATCGGCGAGCGGATAAAAAATAAGCGTCCGCTGGATCTTTCGTATTTTGCCGAGGATAATTCCAACGAAGAGATCAGCATGCTCGCGTACCTGCAGACGCTCGGCGCGAATATCGCGGGCACGACCGCCGAGTTCGAAGACTGCATCAATACGCTGGCGGAAGAAAAACTGAAAAAAACGGTCCCGGACGGATCTCAGCTGTCCGATGCGGATTTTGTTGAATTCATTAAAAATAAAAGAAATAAATCAGGAGTGTGAACGCATATGGAAGGACACGACAAGAAAACGGCGATCAGCCATCTGATCGAACGGGGCAAAGCCTCCGGTAAGCTTTCCACCCAGTACATCGACAGCATGATCCTTGAAATGGATTTTGACATCGACGAACTGGACAAGCTTTACGATATGCTCGAGGCGAACAATATCGAACTGATCGACGACATGAACGAGAACGCCATCGATTCTCTCAGCTTCGATACCGACGCCGCGCAGGGGCTGGACGGCGGCGAGGACAACAAGAGCCTTGCCATCGACGACCCCGTAAAAATGTATCTGAAAGAGATCGGCAAGATCCCGCTGCTCACCCCGGAGGAGGAGATCGAGCTTGCCATCAAGATCGCGCAGGACGATAAGGCCGCCAAAAAGCGCCTTGTGGAAGCAAACCTGCGTCTGGTGGTCAGCATCGCCAAAAAGTATTCCGGCCGCGGCATGCAGTTCCTCGATCTGATCCAGGAGGGCAACCTCGGGCTCATCAAAGCCGTTGAAAAATTTGATTACACCAAGGGCTTCAAGTTTTCTACATACGCCACGTGGTGGATACGGCAGGCCATCACCCGCGCCATTGCGGACCAGGCCCGCACCATCCGCATCCCCGTGCATATGGTGGAAACCATCAATAAAGTAAAAAAGGCGAATTCGCAGCTGCTTCACCAGAACGGCAAAGAGCCCTCCGCGGACGAGATCGCGGCGGTGCTGGATATGGCGCCCGAAAAGGTGCGCGATATCATGCGCGTCTCGCAGGAGCCCGTATCGCTTGAAACCCCCATCGGCGAAGAAGAAGACAGCCACCTCGGCGATTTCATCCCCGACGAGGAGGCGCTCGCCCCCGCGGAGGCCGCCTCGCAGAGCATGCTCAAGAAAGAGATCGCGCTCGCGCTTTCCACGCTTACCCCCCGCGAGGCGAAGGTTCTCACCCTGCGCTTCGGTCTGGAAGACGGCCATCAGCGCACCCTCGAAGAGGTTGGCAAGGAATTCAACGTTACCCGCGAGCGTATCCGCCAGATCGAGGCGAAGGCGCTCCGCAAGCTTCGTCATCCGAACCGCTCCAAGCGGCTGAAGGATTTTGTCTGATTGTCGGGCAGAAAGGATTTCGAATTATGAAAAAAACAGTTGCTGTTTTGCTTCTCGCGCTGCTTACGGTCTCGCTCCTGCTGACCTGCGCCTGCGGGAAATCGGAAACCGCTCCCGAAGCCACTGCGCAAACCGATGCGTCGTCCACACAGGCGCCGCAGAGCATCGAGAGCGATACAACGACAAACGCAGGCGACGAAGCGATCAAACGGATCTATCCCGAAGGCGCCGAACTGCCGGAACTTCACATGACGGCGGACGTGACCGAGGTCTCTCCAGGCGATCTCGTAACGGTCACCTGGACCGTATCCAACGCCGAGAATCTTGCCTGCCTTCAGTTCAAAACGTACTTCGACGATAAAGTGTTCTCTCTTTACGAAACGGATGAGGCCAACGTGAACGACCTCATCAGCTATTCGAATTCAAAAGAGGGACAGGTGATCTATACCGGTGTTTGCACCACCACGGTGGATATCGTTGAAGAAACCGCGGTCTTCTCGATCACGCTTCAGGTAAACGACGACGCCGAAGCGGGCGACCACGCGGTGAGCTGCATGGTAAACCAGTTCATGATCGGAACGGACAACGACGGCAGCGAGATCGGTAATCTCGTTGATATCAAAAACCTTGACGCGTCGCTCGTTCTTGCGGTTGCGTGATCCTGAATCATGGACAGCCGTGAAAAAAAGTTTATCCGACTTACAACGCTTCCGATCCCGTCGCTGGTGCTGCGTATGGCCGCGCCGGCGGTGGCGAGTATGCTCATCACCGCGGTGTATAACGCAGCAGATTCGTATTTCGTCTCGGTGATCGGCGATTCCGCCGTGGGATCGGTGGGCGTTGTGTTTTCGTTCATGGCTGTGATCCAGGCGTTCGGTTTCATGTTCGGCCACGGCGTGGGAAACTTCATCTCCCGCGAGCTCGGCAGAAAGAATTACGAAGACTCCGGGCGTATGGCGGTTACCGGCGTTGTGCTCGCCTTTCTCACCGGGGCGGGGATCTCCGTTTCCGGGCTTCTGTTCCTGGAGCCTCTGGCGCGCTTCCTCGGGTCGACCGATACCATTCTGCCTTACGCGAAAGAATACCTGTTCTATATACTGATCGCCGCGCCCTTCCAGACGGCGGCGCTGTGCCTGAACAACGAACTGCGCTTTCAGGGCAACGCGAAACACGGCATGCTTGGGCTCGGCTCCGGCGCGCTGCTGAATATGGCGCTCGATCCGCTGCTGATATCCGTGTGCGGCCTCGGTGTTTCCGGCGCCGGCATCGCCACCATGAGCAGCCAGATCATCGGCTTCGGCATCCTTGTGTTCTGCACCTTCCGCGGCGGCAATATGCCGCTGTACCTGAACCGCTTCCGTTTCAACGGATCGGTCGCGGCGGAGATCCTGCGCGGCGGTATCCCGTCCTTCATGCGGCAGGTGATCGGTTCCGTCGCCACCATACTGCTCAATTACGCGTTAAAGCCCTATGGCGACAACGCCATCGCCGCGATGACGGTGGTTTCGCGCGTGATGATGATCCTTGCCTCCGTCGTGATCGGTATCGGGCAGGGGTTCCAGCCGGTGTGCGGCATGAATTACGGCGCAGGCAAGGTGGACCGGGTGCTCAGGGCGTTCCGCTTTTCCGTGCTGTTTTCCACCGGGATTCTGTTTGTCGGTTCGGTGTTCGGTTTTATCTTTGCCGGGCCTGTCGTCGGCTTGTTTTCCGGTGAGGAAGCCACCGTTGCCGTCGGCGTGCGGGCGCTCAGGTATCAGTGCATCCCGGCGGTGCTGTCCGGCTTTTACATGATGGGCAGCATGATGATGCAGAACCTCGGCCATTCCGTAAAAGCCACCGTACTGGCGATCGCCCGGCAGGGGCTCGTATTTATCCCGCTCATTCTGATCCTGCCGCGTTTATTCGGTCTTACCGGCGCTGTCACGTCGCAGCCCGCGTCGGATCTTCTGAGCTTTTTGATCTCGGTGCCGCTGCTGGCGCCGGAACTGCGCAAACTCAAAAAACAGGGAACGGAGGCGGCCGCATGACACGGGAAGAATGGAAGAATTTCCGCGGGTCGATCGATGCGCCCGATCAGATCATGCTTTCGGTAAAAACCGATCCTGCGTATGCAATAACGGTGCGTTGGCGCACGGACGTCAGCGTAGAAAAAGGTTTTGCGCTGTACCGTAAAAAGGGGAGCGGCGAAGCGTGGCAAAGAGCGGATGCGTCCGTGAACCGCTTTCGCACCGATATGGACGAGAGCTGCTTTTTCTTTGCGGATATGTCGGGGCTGACGCCGGATACCGAATATGAGTATTCCGTGGGCAGTGATGAGCACAGAAGCCCGCTGTATACGTTCAGAAGCGCCCGTGAAAATATCACGGATTTCTCGTTTCTCTGCGTTTCCGATATCCAGACCGGTTCCGCGGAGCCCCCTGCGGATTATTCCGAGCTCAGAGAGATCCTTTTGAGATTTCTTGCCGCACACTCGGAATGCGAATTCATCCTCACCGGCGGCGACAACACCAACTGCGGCCAGACGGACATCCAATGGACCGGGCTGTTCGGCGGGCTGAAGGGGATATCCGAGCGCATCCCCGTGATGTTCAGCATGGGCAATCACGACGATATGGGCTTTGCCGATTATTATACCGGCGAGGGCAAATACTATTCCGAGCACGCCGAGTATTTCACGAACATGCTCTGCGGTTCCTATAACAAAAACGGCCCCGCGGGGTGGGAGACCGCGAACTATGCGTTTGATTACGGCAACGCGCATTTTAACGTGCTCGGCACCTCCGGCTATGAAGAGATGAACGCGTGGCTTTCCGCCGATGCGGACGCCTGCTCCAAAACGTGGAAGTTCGCCGTGCACCATTTTCCGGTGTGCTATGCCGGGCCCACCATCGAAAACGAAGATACCTGGCCGGCGCTCAGCGAGGGGCTCGAAAAATGCGATATCGTGTTTTCCGGTCACGAGCATTCCTTCGCGCGCTCCTACCCCCGTCGGGGCGAGGGGCTTTACGATAAACCGAGCGAGGGAACGGTGCATTATAATCTGGGCAGCGGCAACCGAAACCCGCCCGGCACGCGCGTGGTGCCGAAGGTGTGGAACGCCAAAACCTACGAACACGAAACCGAGCTTTCCATGCTGCATATCGTACACGTGTCGGGCGAAAAGTGCACGCTTACCGCGTATCTGGAAGACGGCCGTATTATAGATGAATGCGTCATAGATAAGAGAAACGATATAATCACGCCCATTGATCCCGCGCCGCGCTATAACCGCCCGCGCCTTAAATTCAAGGGCTACGATCTCGGCATGTGCGCTGAGCATACGCTTCCGGTGCTGAAAAACGGCGTGTGGTATCTGTGCCCCGGCGCCGTGATGAGCTTTACCGGCGGCACGGCGGTGCGCTCGGCGGGGAAGATCCGCGTTGAGATCTACGGCCGCTTTGCCGAATTTACCGAAAACAGCGACGTTATGCTTACCGCGAACGGCGAGCTGAAAATGCGTGCCCCCTGCCTGCGCCTGAACGAAGGGCAGCTCTACGTGCCGGTGGATGATTTTTGTCGCCCGCTGCGCATGCATCCGCTGTATTTTTCGCATAACAACTTCATTTCCATCGAATCCGAAACCGAGGCGCGGCCCGTTCCGGTCCAGCCCTGACGGAGAATATAAATTTGTATAATATAATATAGGAGTTGATCACATGGAAGAAATCCTTCGCGCGGAAAAACTGAAATACGTTCAT
The DNA here is from genome assembly GCA_017439205.1 of Clostridia bacterium. GTDB lineage: Bacteria > Bacillota > Clostridia > Oscillospirales > Acutalibacteraceae > RUG806. Next base: position 2,348 of record JAFRSZ010000342.1, on the reverse strand, counting down.
TCCGACATCAGAGGCCCCATTTTTGAGGAATCCAACCGCATGCGCGCCGCCGGCATCGACGTGCTGCGCCTGAACACCGGCAACCCTGCCACGTTCGGCTTCGGCATCCCCGCCAGCGTAAAGAACGCGCTGCTCGAAAACGTGGATAAAGCCGCCGCCTACTGCGACCTTCGCGGTATGCCCGCCGCGAGAGAGGCGATCTATCAGTACCACCTCAAAAAGAACCTGCCAAACATCAATAACGAAGATATCTTTATCGGCAACGGCGTCAGCGAGCTGGTAAGCATGGCGCTCACCGCGCTGCTCAATAACGGGGATGAGATCCTGATTCCGTCGCCCGACTATTCTCTGTGGACCAACTCCGCCTATATCGCGGGCGGCGTGCCGGTGCACTACATCTGCGACGAGCAGAGCAGCTGGTACCCGGATATCGCCGATATCCGCAGCAAGATCACCTCTAAAACAAAGGCGATCCTGATCATCAACCCCAACAACCCCACCGGCGCCGTGTATCCCAAAGAGGTGCTTCTTGAGATCGCCGATATCGCCCGCGAGCACGATCTCATTGTGTTCTCCGATGAGATCTACGACCGCCTGATCATGGACAACGTGCCGCACACCTCTCTTGCGGAGCTCTGCCCCGATCTGTTCTGCGTCACCTTCAACGGCCTTTCCAAGTCCCACATCGTCTGCGGCTTCCGCTGCGGCTGGATGATCATCAGCGGCAACAAAGAAAAGGGAAAGGATTATATCGGCGGTATCAACGCGCTCGCCGCCATGCGCCTTTGCTCCAACGCGCTGATGCAGCTTGTGATCCCGGCGGCGCTTGCCGATAACGAGAGCACGCAGGAGATGCTTGTTCCCGGAGGCCGTCTGTATGAGCAGCGCGAGGCCTGCTGCAGCGCGCTCGACAACATCGAGGGCATTACCTACGTGAAGAACAAAGCGGCGTTCTATCTGTTCCCGAAGCTGGACGTGAAGCGATTCAATATCACAAACGATAAGCAGTTCGCCTTCGATTATCTGCACGAGAAGCACGTGATGATCATCCCGGGCAGCGGTTTCAACTGGGCAAAGCCGGACCACTTCCGCATCGTGATGCTGCCCGAGCCCGCCGAGCTTACCCGGGCCATGAACGCGCTGGGCGATTTCCTCAGCACGTACCGCCAGAACTGATATATATATGGATAGTATATTTATCAACGGCCTGCGCGTCTTCGCGTATCACGGCGTCAACCCCGAAGAAAAAGAAAACGGGCAGACCTTTGTGATCGACCTCACCGTTGAAGTCGATCTCTCTGTCGCCGGGCAGACGGACGACCTGAACGACACGGTCAGTTACGCCCGGATCGCAAAAACCGTGATCGCGTGTTTCACCGCCGAAAAATACGATCTGCTGGAGCGCGCCGCGCAGGTGGTGTGCGAAACCGTTCTGCGGCAGTATAAAAAGATCCGCGCAGTGGAGATCACGCTTAAAAAGCCCGAGGCGCCGGTAAAGGCGGATTTCGGCTGGATGGGCGTGCGCCTGAGGAGGGAACGGGATGCTTAAAACGGCATACCTTGCCTTCGGCTCCAACATCGGCGACGGTGAAAAAACGATCTCTGCGGCGTGGGACGCGCTTTCCCGCGTCCCCGGGGTCTCGGTGCAGGACCTTTCAAAAATGTATATCACCAAGCCCTGGGGCTATGCCGACCAGCCGGATTTCACAAACGCCTGCGGCAGGATCCAAACGTCCCTTTCTCCCGAAGCGCTTCTGGGCGTATGCCTCGGTGTCGAGGCCGGTATGGGGCGCGTGCGGAAATTCAGAAACGGCCCGCGTGTGATCGATATCGATCTGCTGCTTTATGAGGGCGAAACGCGCGATACCGAAGAACTGTGTCTGCCGCATCCGGGCGTGTGGGAACGTGGTTTCGTATTGCTGCCACTTCTAGACGTTGCGGATGAAAAAACGCTGTTCAGAGAACAGATCGAAGCGGCGCTCAAACGGTTAAAAATTGAATAAATACCGGGTCGGAATGTTCAATTCCGGCCCTGTGTTTTTACCGTGTTCGCGATAAGCGCGGCGGCGTTGTAGAAATGTAGAAAAAACTTGAAAAAAAGTGTTGACAAGCATTAAAAGTTGTGATAATATATGCAGGCACTCAGCGATGAGGGCAACCACGGAACCTTGAAAATTAAACAACGACGAACAAAAAGGAACCCTTGAAAGAATTTGAGTTACCCTGAAAAGGGAACAGTAAATTCGGGATGCATTGAAAGATGTATCCAAAGAATGACGTCAGAGACGTTAAAAGAGCTGAGATAGTTCTAAAAAGATTTTAGCGGGCCGAAGGGCTCGTTGAGATAC
>JAFRSZ010000341.1 GCA_017439205.1 Clostridia bacterium | reverse complement strand
GCGCGGGGCCGATCGGCCTGTTTGCGCTGCTGCGCGCAAAGAGCCTCGGCGCGAAGGTCCTGATCGCCGATATGCTGCCCAGCCGCCTGCATTTAGCGAAAACCTACGGCGCGGACATGGCCGTGAACGTCAAAGAAGAAAACCTGCACGACGCATGCGTTTCTTTTACGCTCGGAAACGGGTTCGACGTTTGCGTTGAGGCGTGCGGCGCGCCGGAAACGTTTTTGAACTGTATCGAAGAGGCGGCGCACGGCGCGAATATCATCCTGATCGGCAACGGCAAGCGTGAGACCACCTTCGTCCACTCGATCCTTCTGAAAAAAGAACTGAACGTGTTCGGCTGCCGAAACGCATTCACGCGCGATTTTGAAACGCTGATCGATCTCGTCGCCGCAGGGAAGGTAAACGTTCTGAATATGGTCAGCGGCGTATACGCTATGGAAGACGCCGCCGTCGCTTTTGAAAAGCTCAAAAATAACGACGGCAGTCTGGCAAAGCTTCTGATCGAGTTTTAAGGGGTTCATATTATGCAGATCATCGACGCGCACGCGCATTTATGGAAAAAGCAGAACGGCAGAATGGGTACGCTGCCGGTAACAACGCTCAAAAACGGACAGAGCGACGTTGCAGGTACCGTTCGTCAGATGATGCCGCCCTACATGATCGACGGAGGAAACACGGCCGAGGTTTTTCTCTCCAATATGGATTATGCGGGCGTTTGCGCCGCGGTGATCACGCAGGAGGTGCTGGACGGCAACCAGAACGCCTATCTGAAAGAGGTGCGCCGGCTTCACCCGAACCGTTTTCGCGTATGCTCTTATTATGACGACGGCGTTATCCCCGAAACGGACGGCTTTGACGGCATCAAGCTATGTGCGTGCAAGCTGCGTTGCCCCGATATAACGCAATACGCCTCCGTTTTTGAAACGGCGCAGGAAAACCGCATGTTCGTTGCGGTGGAGCTTGCCGACGGGGACACACAGACCGCCTCTCTTTATGAAATGATACGGCAGTTTCCCACCGTGCCCATCGTGATCGGCCATTTCGGCATGGTGACACGCAGCGGCTGGGAAGAACAGATCAAACTTGCGCGCGAACCGAACGTATACGTAGAGAGCGGCGGCATCACGTGGCTGTTCCACAGCGAATTCTACCCCTACCCTTCCGCCTTAAAAGCGATCCGCACAGCCGCCGATATCTGCGGCATGGAAAAGCTCATGTGGGGCAGCGATTATCCCCGCACGATGACCGAGATCACCTATAAGATGAGCTTCGATTTTATCCTGAAAAGCAACGGGCTTACGCCGGAAGAAAAAAGGCTCTTCCTTTTTGAGAATGCAGAAAAGATGTACGGCTTCAAAGATCTGCCCGATATCACCCCGGTAATGCATATGCTTGATTAACATAACTATAATCGAGTAGGAGGCTGCCCATTCGTAGAGCAGCCGACCTCTCACACCACCGTGCGTACCGTTCGGTACACGGCGGTTCAATCATAAGGAGTGCAGAGACTTGTACTTACGGGCAATATCATAGTAGCCCGCCTGTGCAAG
>JAFRSZ010000340.1 GCA_017439205.1 Clostridia bacterium | reverse complement strand
TTTTTGAAGAAATGCTTATAAGCAATATCAATACAACAGGTGAATATGTACCCAACGATGCGGGGCGTCGGGACGCCGCCCCCTACGGAAATAATCAAAACGCGCAAGCGTTTTCTGAAATTGTTAATCGTTCATTGTTAATTGTTAATTAAACAGAGCGACAAACCGCAATTTACAGCCCAATCACGATATGATCGTCATCCCCGGTGCGGTTGTTGCAAACGAAGGGCTCCGCCACGTCCCACAGGGTCTGACCGGGCGGCACGATGCGGTCCAGAAGGTCTTTTTTGAAGGTGTTCACGAGCTTGCCGCCTTTGAGCACGGCGCCTTTGATCACCTTGTATTCCGGCGTTTCGGGGCCGTAGGGCGCGTTGCCGCTCTGGATATGCCGCCCGATGGTAAAGAGCACCGGCAGAACGCGCTCGTCGCCGAGAGAAGCGAGATCTTCCTTCGTGACGCCGCCGAGGCGCCCGCCGAATTTCGCGACCGTACGCACCTTCAGCTTCTGCAGCTTTTTGAGGGCGGTTTTTACCAAACGCTCATGCTCTTTGAGTTTATCCGCGGGCAGAACGCAGCCGGCGGTCTCCACAAAACGGGGCCAGTCGGTCTCGGCCAGCGGCAGGGCCTTTTCAAGCAGACCAACGAAATTCAGGCCGTAGATATAATCGCTGAAGCTCTTGCCCCCGGTATCCCAGCCTTTGATGGCGTCGATGCGAACGGTATCCACGGCACAGGTCTTTTCGGCGGTATCCACGGTCACCCTGCGCATGTTGCCCGCGGCGGAAACGGCGGCGGTAGTAGCAACGTCGTAAAAATATCTGCCCGCTTCGTCGTCGTACCGGCGGATGTTCTGCACATGCGTATGCCCGGTGAAAACGACGCGCACGCCCTTTTCGCACATCAGCTCTTTGAGGCGCCTGTAGCCGCCGAACATCTCAAAATCCACCGCCTGCGCGTACACGTCCCACGGCGGGATCACCGGGTGGTGCACCGCCAGCAGCACGCTTTCCCCTGCGGCGTTCGCGGCGTCGATCTCGTTTTCGAGCCACTGAAAGCCTTCGTCGAACAGGCCGCAGTGGGAGCGGCCGTTGCCGTTGTCGTTCAATGCGATCAGTCGCACGCCGTCATACAGCTTCAGGCTGTAGGAGCCGCTTTCGGGATCCACGCTGCCGCTCTGGTTCGGGCCGAAATCCGCATACAGCCCCGGCAATTCCGCCTTGCGCACAGGCTCCGCGGGCTCGGTGCCGTCAAGCGTATAGCGGCAGGCGGTAAAGAAGTTCTCATCGTCGCCCATGCCGCAGTAATCGTGGGTGGCGGTGGTAACGAACACGCGCTTGCCCGCGTCGGTGAGCACGCGCAGCTCTTTGATAAAATCTTCGTGGCTCAGTTTATCGCCGCTGTTCACAAGGTCGCCGGTGATCAGCACCGCGTCCGCTTCGTCATCCGCAAGGATAACGTCGAAAAAGCTGCGCAGGATCTCAACCGAAGACACCAGCGCGATCTGGTCCCCCGCCTCGCGCCGCCGGAAGGAGCGGCTGCCCGGCTCGAAGGCGCGCTTTGATACATAATGCGTATCGGTGAGGATATAAAACGAGTGCCTTTTTTCCATAGCCATCCATCCTTTCTTTGCGTTATGATAACACATTTCAGGATCGATTTCAATAAGGAACAGGAGTTGAGATCAAATTTCAGTTTATCGCTCTGACCGATTAACAATTAACGATTAACAATTAACAATTTCGGAAAACGCTGGGCGTTTTGATTATATAAAAAAGCTTTATAAAAGAAGGAAAAGCCTTCGTGTCCGATGAGTATAATCGGGCAAGGGCGGAGCCCTTCATCAATTGTTAATTGTTAATTGTTAATTTTTCATTGGCGCGCGCTGTGCGCTAAATTCCAATTTGCAGCTTCCCTTTCATATACCTTCCGGACGATATTGACAAATTCCGCCAAAGAGTGTACCATTTATTTTGTCGGCGGATGAAACGCCGAAAAGGAGGAATACCATGTTTTCTGCAATGATTCTCCGTGCAGGGCTGCGGGCGTCGGTCACAAAACCCTCCGACCTGCCGCTGACAAAGGCGGAGGCGGGCGAATACCTGAAGAATCTCTGGACCCTGCTGGAGGAGTTTGCCGTGACCTACGGCGGCAGGCTGCTGATCGCGCTGCTCATTCTGATCGTTGGGTTCAGGATCGTAAACATTTTAACAAAAAGAGTTCTGCACTCCAAAGTCGTGAACAGGCTTGAGCCCTCCGCGCGCACTTTTTTGCAGAGCATGGTGGGCATTCTGTGCAAGGTGCTGATCGGCATCATCGCGCTTTCGGTCATGGGCGTACCGATGACCTCGATCATTACCGTTGTAGGCTCCTGCGGGCTTGCCGTGGGCCTCGCGCTGCAGGGCTCGCTCGCCAACATTGCCGGCGGGTTCGTGCTGCTGGTGGTAAAGCCCTTTAAGGTAGGGCATTATATCACGGTGGGCGATATCTCCGGCACCGTGACCGAAATGGGCATCTTCAACACCAAGCTTCTCACCTACGACAACCGGGTGGTGATCATTCCCAATTCGGCGATCAGCAACGCCACCGTGATCAACCTCACCGAGCTGCCACTCAGGCGCGTGGATCTCACCTTCACCGCCTCGTACGGGGACGATACCGCAGCCGTAAAAAAGGCCCTTCTCGACGTTTGCGACCGGCACCCGCTGATCCTGAAGGACCCCGCCCCCTTCGCAAAGGTCTCGGGCCATAAAGACAGCGCCATTGAATATACGATGCGCGCATGGTGCAAGACGGACGATTACTGGGACGTTTATTACGACCTGTTTGAACAGGTGAAAAAAACCTTTGACGAGCGCGGCATCACCATCCCCTTCCCGCAGATGGACGTTCACAAAATCGACGATTGACGTTGTGTATTTTACACAAATATTGTTATAAAAGTTTGTAAAAATAATACATCTTAGAAAAATAATATTATTTATATAAAAAGGTATTGACACTTTGTCATTTCTCTGATAATATGAGCGCAGAGAATTTGAATGACAAAGTGTCATTTTTTTAAGCCTGATTTCAGAAAGCGGTGAGAACATGCCTGCGGCACAGGAAAAAAAGCTGGAAAAAAAGCGCAGGATCCTTGAAAACGCCTACCAGCTATTCAAATCCAAAAACATCTACAATACCGCCATCGACGACATTGTGAAGGCCTCGGGGATCGCGCGAGGCACGTTTTACCTGTATTTCAAAGACAAGAGCGACCTGATCGAGCAGCTTTTGTTCTTCAAGAGCGCCGAGAGCATGCTGGCAGTGGTGCGCGAGATGCGCAGCCAGGCGGAAGAATACCCCGATCTTGCGGGATACGCGCGCGCGTTCATTTCGCTGTACATCGATTTTCTGATGGAGCAAAAGGAAGCGCTTGCGGTGATCGATAAAAATATTTCCGCGTGCATGCGCTATTTTCCCGATTTTTATGATGAAGAGGCAAAAACGCTCTATAATGATATTATAGACCATTTCGTGCGCGGCGGGTTTGACGCCGACGACATTCAGAGAAAAATCTATCTCGTCGTATCCATGATCGGTTCCGTATGCTCGGACGCCATCCTGTTCGGGCGACCCTACGGGATCGACGAGATCCGTGAACCGCTTACCGCCTCCGCCCTGCGCGTGCTGGGCGTGACGGCAGACCAGCAAGGGAGTATGATCGAATGAACCGGAAACTTTGTAAATATATCGCGCTGCTGCTGTGCGCGCTGATCTTCTCCGGCACGTTTGCCGGGGCGGCGGGGGCGGCTGTTGCCATGCCCGCGAACATCGAACGCAGCCGCATTGAGGCGGCGATCCCCAGGATGGATAATATCGTTGGGGGCGTTCTGAAAATGAGCGGTGAAGACGCGGACCTCAAAACCGTTGTTTACAACATGCTGTTCGCCGACAAGACCATCAACACGATCTTTTCTTCGGTGTATTCCGAATTTGACGAGCAGACCTCCACCTTTGCCACGATGGGCGTGGACGTAAGCGTGGCAGGGGTATCCGCAGCGCTGAAGGATTACCCCGACGTGCAGAACGCGCTCTCCGGCAAATCCAGTTGGAAAGAGGTTTTCGCGGGGGATTTCGATCCTGCCTGGGACGTGAGCACGCCCAAGGGCTTCGGCTACGCGCTCTCCGCCATGTTCTCCCCGCTGAACGACCTGCTCTACACGCTGCTCTGCGGCGCCACCTACCGCCCGAACCTGCTGGTATCCATTGAGGGCGCAAACGGCTACACCAACGCGATCGTGCCCATCCTGCGCGTGATCGGCGCGCCGGATATCATGACGCAGGAGGCCTTCAACGCCGACGCGAAGCACGACCGCGACACCATGGTGGAGAACATCTGCGCGATGCTGCTCTCCGCCGTTGACGCGATCTGCGCGGCCCCGGTGAGCTCGATGTGCAAATACCTGCCGGGCGTGGCACAGTACCTCGTAAGCGGCGGGCTGAGCAATGCTCTGACTACCCTTGTGGAGCCGCTGAAGGTGCGCGTTGGCCTCATTTCGCTCACCGGCATCGACAAGCTGGTTTCCAACCTGAGCGCATTCTCTTCGGCCTCCGATCTTACCGCGATGCTCGAGGATATGGACACCTCCGAGCTGTTCGGCACGGACGTGGATCTCACGCTGCCGAAGATCGATTTGGAGCTGCTCGCCACCTGCGGCACCCTGCAGGGCGATACCTTTGTTGCGGACCGGGCGGCGGCCTTCGTAACGGTGTTCCGCTGGCTGATCGAGGCGGTGAAAATGAACGTCTCCAAGCTGCCGCAGCTTCTGGGGCAGGATTCTGCCGGAGCGACCGATTTCCTGAACAGGCTGCTCGCCAAAGGCAGCGACGCGATCCTCAAAATGCTGCTGGATCTGATGGACCTGAAAGCCACGGATACGGTGTTGGAATACAACTGGGCCTACCCCGCCTTCACGCCGGGCGCCGTGACCTACACCCCGAACCTGACCCGAGACAATTACGTGCGCGTGCTGGAAAACATCGACCCGACGCTGAACGAGTTTCTGAATGAGTTTACCGACAGCGGCACCCTTTCCGGCGTGCTTGCGGCGCGCATCTACTCCAATTCGCTGCTGAGCCGGCTGGTGACCGGGATCTACGGCGCGCTGTATTCCGAACAGACCGCCGGCATGCTCGCGATGCTGGGCGTGGACGCCTCCCCCGCGGGCCTCGCGGACAGCATTTCCTCTGCCTACCCCTCCGCCGCGAGAACGCTCCGCAATTACACTAGCTGGGACAAAGTAAACGCCGCTTCCCTTTCGTGGGGATTCTCCAACGGCAGCAAGACGGGCTTTACGAACGCCCTGACCGCCGTACTGACGCCGTTCCGTCCCTTCCTGACGCTGCTGCTGGCGGAAGGGCAGCTCTCACTGTTCGATACCGTGAAGGTGAGCGGTTCCAACGGCTACAACACCGCGGTGATCCCGCTGCTGGAGGCGCTGGGGTGCGATCCCGGCACGATAAAGAGCTACGCCGATTACAAACGGACGGCGAACACCAACGCCGCCGTCACCGACATCCTCACGCCCGTAACCGCGCTGCTTGACCGGCTGATCGAAGCGCCGGTGGCCACCATGTGCACGATACTGCCGAACATCGTTTACTTCGTGAACGGCGGCGGCGTCGGCCAGTGCGTGGATAACCTTCTGTACCCTGTGAAGGTGCTGCTGAAAACCATCGACGCGGAGGACCTGCTCTCAGGGGAGCTGACGAACCTGACGCAGATCGACCTGAACAAAACCATGGGCGACATGATAAAGAACTCCGGCCTCAGCATCACCCTGCCGGAACCGAACCTGACGCTGCTTGCGTCCCTCGGGCAGGCGGAAAACCGCGTGAGCAAACGCACGTATAACGGCATCCCCGCCAATTACGTATACATTACCGCCGACAGCCCCGCCGTGCTGATCACGGTGCTGCGCTACGTGGTGGGCGCGCTCGGCAGCGAGGAAAACGCCGAGACCTTCTCGGGGCTGCTGCAGCAGGACCAGACCCAGGAGGGCGACATGATGGCGATGTACACCGGCAAGGTGGCGGAGCAGCTCAAGACCATGAGCACCGACGAAACCATTGAATGGCTGTATAATCTGCTGTTTGCCGAAACGCCGAAACGCCAGAACACTAACGAAGACGAAAGCATACCCACCATCATTTACCATGAAACGCCGGATCACACAAAACGCAACCTCACCGTGTTCGCCGTGATCGCCGTGATACTGATCGTGGCAACGGCGGTGGTGCTTTCCCGCATCGATTTCGGCGCGTGGCGCGAACGTCGCCAGCGTCAGAAGCTGAAGAACAAGAAAGCAAAACAGAAAGCCGCCGCGCCGAACCGGACGCAGAAACCGGCGGGCGCCGCGAAACCGACGGGCGCCGCAAAACAAACGGGCGTACCGAATCAAACGGACGCCGCAAAACCGGCAGCCGCCGCAAAACCGAAAGCCCACAACGGCATGACGGAAAAAGAACGGCTCCGCCACGAAAAAGAACTGATCAAAATGAAGCTTCGTGAAGAGAAAGCCCGGCAAAAGGCCTATCACCAGACGAAGAAAGCGGATAAATACTACGAACAGGCGCTGAGAGAACAGCGCAAAAAGCACTGACAAAAAGGGGAACGCAACATGCTGATATTAAAAGACATTATCAAGGATTACCCCACCGGCGACACCAGCGTGCGCGCGCTGAAGGGCGTCAGCATCAACTTCAGAGAGAACGAATTCGTTTCCGTGCTCGGCCCCTCCGGCTGCGGCAAAACGACCCTTCTGAACATCATCGGCGGCCTTGACAAATACACCGAGGGCGACCTTGTGATCAACGGGAAATCCACAATGGAATTCACTGACAGCGACTGGGACACCTACCGCAACCATTCGATCGGCTTCGTGTTCCAGAGCTACAACCTGATCCCGCACCAGACGGTGCTCTCGAACGTGGAGCTGGCGCTGACCCTTTCGGGCGTATCAAAAAAGGAACGCCGCGAGCGCGCCACCGAAGCCCTCAAAAAGGTGGGGCTTTCGGAGCAGATCAACAAGCGCCCCGCGCAGATGAGCGGCGGCCAGATGCAGCGCGTAGCCATAGCGAGAGCTCTGGTGAACAACCCCGATATCATCCTTGCCGACGAGCCCACCGGCGCGCTGGACACCGAAACCAGCGTGCAGATCATGGACCTGCTCAAAGAGGTGGCGAAGGATAAGCTCGTGATCATGGTCACGCACAACCCGGATCTCGCGAAGCAGTATTCCACCCGCATCATCAGCTGTCTGGACGGCAAGGTGATCGGCGATACGAACCCCTTCACGCCGCAGCAGGAAGACTATGAGGCGGAAAAGGAAAGAGCCGCCAAGGAGCGCGCGAAGGGCAAGAAGCCCAGCATGAGCACGCGCACCGCCTTCGGGCTGAGCCTCAGGAACCTGACCACCAAAAAGGGACGCACCTTCCTCACCGCCTTCGCGGGCAGCATCGGCATCATCGGCATCGCGCTGGTGCTGGCGCTCTCGAACGGCATCGAGCGGTATATCGACAAGGTGCAGAACGACCTGCTGCTCGCCTTCCCCGTTTCGGTGGAGCGCGAGGCCATCGACCTCACGAACGTGATGAGCACGTTCACCGACATGACCAAGAGCCTGATGGAGACCCAGCACGATCTGGACGGCATCTACGTGAACAACGCGTTCAACGATATGATCAACACGTTCGTGCAGCAATCCGCCTCGAACAACCTGAAGAGCTTCCGCAAATACGTGGAGGATAACCGGGCAGAATTCGACGCGCTGTGCAACGATATCCAGTATAAATACGAAACGCCGCTGAACATCTACAAGGCGGACACCACCGGCGGCGTGGTGCAGGTGAACCCCAACACCATCACCGCCACGCTGATGGAATCCATGGGCGGCGGCTCCACCACGAGCGCCGCAATGACGGATTCGCTCTCGAACATGTTCTCTTCTTCCATCACCGACACCTGGATGCAGCTTGTCGGCGACAACGATTTGCTCGCAAAGCAGTATGAGGTCATCTACGGGCGGCTGCCGGAGGCGTTTAACGAAGTGGTGCTGATCGTTGACAAGAACAACGAAGTAAACGAGCTCATCATGTACGCCCTCGGCCTCAAAAATCAGGATGAGTTCATGAGCCAGATGATGACGATGATCGCCAACGGCACCGAGCTTGAAAACGTGGATATCACGAAATACTCTTATCAGGAGATCCTTGATATGAAGTTTAAATTGCTTCTGAACACCCAGTTCTTTGTGCAGGACAAGGAAACGGGCCTGTGGTCCAACCACAAGGACAACGCCATGTTCGAAAAACAGCTGGTGGAAAACGAGGGCGTGGATATCAACATCGTAGGCATCCTGCGCCCCGACAAGTACAACGTGATGAGCGTGGGCACCGGATGCATCGGCTACACCGACGCGCTGATGGATTACGCGCTTGCCGAGACCCTCGCGAGCGCCCCCGTACAGGCGCAGCTGGCCGACCCCGAACACGATATCATCACCGGCAACGAATTCTCAAACCTCACCGTAAACGATTTCAGCCTTGCGGACGTGGATATGAGCATTATCGATTTTTCGCTGCTCGACCTCTCCCCCTTCATGCGGATGCTGGAGGATATCGACCTGTCGCAGATCGACATCCTGAACTTCGACATCACCGATTTCATCGATTTCTCCGATATGAGCGCGCTGCAGAAGCGCATCGTTGAGGGCTATCTGGATGACGACCAGGTGCTCGCCCTCAAGCAGGCCTATGTTGACACGATCAATAAGGGCTGCTCGCTCGAAAACACCTACAGCCAGCTCGGCTACGACCCGGAAGACAGCCCCTGCTCCGTATACCTGTATCCGAAGAGCTTTGAGTATAAGGATAAGATCAACGATATCGTAAACTACTACAACGCCCAGATGGAAGCGATGGGCATGACCGGTTACACCGTGACCACCACCGACTATATCGGCATGCTGATGAGCAGCATCACGAACATCCTGAAGATCGTTACCTACGTGCTTGTGGCCTTCGTGGCGATCTCGCTGGTGGTATCCAGCATCATGATCGGCATCATCACCTATATCTCGGTGCTGGAGCGCACCAAGGAGATCGGTATCCTGCGCGCCATCGGCGCTTCGAAGAAGGATATCTCGAGCGTGTTCAACGCGGAAACCGTGACGATCGGCCTCGGAGCGGGTATAATCGGTATACTGGCGACGCTAGTGCTGGAGATCCCGATCAACATCGCGCTGCAGTATTTCACCCAGACCGGCGCGGCGGCAAGCCTGCCTTTCCTGGCGGGAGTGATACTGGTGGGCATCAGCGTATTCCTCACCTTCATCGCGGGATTGATACCCGCCTCCCTCGCGGCGAAGAAAGACCCCGTGATCGCACTCAGAACAGAATAACGTACGGAGCCGCCGATGCAAGTCGGCGGCTCTTCAAATTTCAGTTTATCGCGCAGTTCAATTAACAATTAACAAAGAACAATTAACAATTTCGGAAAACGCTGCGCGTTTTGATTATATAGAAAAGCTTTTTAAAAGAAGGAAAAGCCTTCGTGTCCGATGAGTATAATCGGGTAAGGGCGGAGCCCTTT
>JAFRSZ010000339.1 GCA_017439205.1 Clostridia bacterium | reverse complement strand
TCCGCAACCTGATCGTGGAAAACGCCGACGAGGCGCTGTATTACCGCGCGGATTCCGCGAAAGACCTGCAGTCGGGCGACCGGCTGCGCGAATTGACGTTTGACAACGTGCGCTTTACGGGGCTCAGGCACAGCTCCCGCGTGGACGCCCCCGCCGAAGAGCCGCTGACCGTGTATCTGCGGAACGTGACCGCCGAATTTGAAACCGGCGTCGGCAGTCTGTTCGATCCGGGAAGCCAAAACGTCAGGATCGTTACAAACTGAAATCACATAAGTATGCTCCTGTTTCAGAAAAGTGCGTCAGGCTGCAAAAATCTATTCTACGTTTTTCCTTTCCGTCGCAGCAGAAAAAAAACGAACGCTCCCGGAGGTTGACCGCGCGAATCTGCGGCGCCTGACGGGAGCGTTTTTTAACGGCGAGAATTGCGTATGCCGATCGTTAAAAGATATAAAAACCGTAAAGCCACTTGTTTTCCGGCGGCGGCTGTTCTATAATGATTTCGGAAAAAACAAACAGGGAGGACATTTTTATGAAAACCGTAAAAATACTCTTATCCGTTTTACTGGCCGTTCTTATGCTGCTGACGCTCGGCCTGACGGCGCTTGCGGCAGACGGGGCAAAGATCGAAACGCTGGACAATTCCACCATCGACGGCTCCATGTGGATGATCGCCGGCGGCGAAGACGAACTGTATATCTATCCGAGGCCGGACGACGCGAAGGACCGGTTCGATATCTTCACGGCGGTGATCACCAGCAGCGACGAAAGCGTGCTCGGCGTCCGTCCCGGCAAGCGCGATACCTACGAATACGGCTACGTCATTCTGACAGGCAAGCGCACCGGCAGCGCAGTGGTAACGGTCACCGATCCCGGCTCCGGCGCGACGTGCAGCGTAAAGGTGACCGTTCTGCCGCAGTTTCTGCAAAACGTGATGAGCCTGCTGGTTACCCTGCAGACCGTTCTGGCAAAGTTCCGCATCGGCGTTTTCTCGCTGTTCGGCGGCTGAGAACACCCGGGGGATCTGTATGTAATGACGGAGGAAATCAGATATGAATTGGCGGGAAGAATTTCCTGAATAAAGGATAAAAAGCGATCCGGCAGCAAACGGCGCAAATCAAAAGTCACGTAACCAAAACCATGGAAACAATATATGCTTCTGAATCTTATCGGCGATCCCGGGCGGCTTACGTTACCCAGTGCACGACGGAGTATTTTATCTCGCTTTCCTGCACCGACGTTTATCTGGCGAAGCTGCTCAAACATATCGGCTGCAGCGACGCTTTCACGGGGGTGCTTTCTTCCGTGGCGTCGGCGGCGTTTTTGCTGCAGCTTTTCACGGTCCCTCTCGCGGCGCGGCTCCGGCATGTAAAGAGGACCGTAACGGCGCTGGACACAGCCAGCCAGCTTATGTTTACTTCGATCTACGCCGTGCCCTTCCTGCCGTTCGGCTTCGGCGGAAAGGCGGGCGCGGCCGCCGCGCTGCTGCTTCTGGGGTATTTCACTTTCTACGTGAACCAATCCATCGCCTATAAATGGGGCAATTCTTTTGTTTCCCCCGATCGCCGGGCGCGTTTTTCCGCGGGCAAGGAGATGGTTTCCCTTCTCTCGGGCGTGGGGTATTCCCTTGCGCTGGGATTCGCCACAGACGCCTTTGAAGCGGCGGGAAAGCTGCCGTCCGCGTTTGTCTTTTTGGGGAGCGTGATGGCGGCGGTGGCCGCGGTCAACCTGATCTGCTTTTTGCGTATGCAGGAGCTGCCGCTCCGCAGCGGCGCGGAAAACCAGCGCTTTACGGAGATCTTTTCGCACACGTTCCGCAATCCGCGCTTTCGCCGGGTGACGTTTCTCTGCGCGTTGAGCGCGTTTGCCCAGAGCTTTGCGGGAGGCTTTGCAGGGACCTATAAAACGCAGGAGCTCGGTTTTTCCGTCGGCCGGATGCAGGTGATCAATACGGCGGCGTGTCTGGGCCGCTTTGCGGTATCGAGGCCTTTCGGCGGGTATTCGGACCGCGCGGGGTACGCGAAGGGATATTTTCTCGGCAGCCTGCTCGCCGCGGGCTCCTTCCTTTGCGGCGTTTTTACCGCGCCCGGCACAAGGCTGCTGCTCATTCCGCTCTCCGTGCTCTATCAGATCAGCCTTGCGGGCACCAATCAAAACGCGTCGCTGATGATCTATTCCTTTGTGGAGAACGACTATATCACGCAGGCGCTTGCCGTGAAAAACGCCGTCTGCGGCGCAAGCAGCTTCTGCGCCGCGCTGTTGGGCGGGCGCATCCTTGCCGCCGTACAGACCGCGGGAAACACCGTGCTGGGCAGGACCGTTTACGGACAGCAGCTGCTCTACGCGATCGGTTTTGTACTGTTTTGCGCCGCGCTGGTTTATAACCGGTTCGCGGTGTGCGGAAAACCGCGGCGGGGCAATTCCGATTGATAAAGCGTTTTGACAATATCAGACAGACGCGCTGCCTCTGATCGCCGAAAACGGCGGGAGGCAACGCGTCTGCCATTATTACTGCGTTTGTTTCTCTCATCCCTTTTATTTTGTGCGGGAGGGTTCACGTGTTTTCGCGCAAACTTACAGAAGAGACCCAAAAATATCGGATCAGCGCAGAGAAACAAACGTATTATTGCTTATTTTGAAAAACCGACTGAAGGAACAGAACGATGCGGTTGATCAGATCCCGCAGCCAGGCGAGGATATTGCCGAAGCCGGAGGCGGTCCCTTCGCCGCCCTGCCCGGGGATACCGCCCTGCCCGGGGAAGCCGCCCTGACCGCCGGGGCCCGTATTGCCGCCGCCATTGGAGGTTCCTGCCGTGGCGGAGGTACTGCCGTTGAGCGTATAACTGCCGCCGGAGGTGAGCGCGGGGCTTGCAAACACCACGTAAGTGGCGCTGCGCGGCGCAGCGGACTGCGAGGTATACACGGTGTTGCCGGAGGCGTCGGTGATTGTGATCGTGCTGCCCGCGGCAATGAGATTGCTCCCGCCGCCCATGCCGCCGAAGCCACCACTGCCGCCGAAGGC
>JAFRSZ010000338.1 GCA_017439205.1 Clostridia bacterium | reverse complement strand
TTGATGAAGGGCTCCGCCCTTACCCGATTATACTCATCGGATAAGCAGGTTTTTCCAGCTTTCGGAAAGCTTTTTTATAAAATCAAAACGCGCAGCGTTTTCCGAAATTGTTAATTGTTCTTTGTTAATTGTTAATTGAACAGCGCGACAAACTGAAATTTGAACCCTACAATCTGAAAAATCCGCCCTCCGAAGCCGGAAGGCGGATCGTTTTATATGCTTTTATGCTCTGCCGTTTGCGTGGTTGATGATACCGTCGATGAATGCCTTTACCCAGTTCACGATCTTGCCGAGGAAGGCGATCACTTTGGCGTAGAACACGCTGAAGCCGCTGCCGAAATCGGTGTCGGTATCGAACGCGAGCGTATCGTCGGCGTTTTCAACGGTAAGGGGCACCACCTGATCGGGCGTCGTATCGTCGTCAAATTCATCGCCGATATACAGCAGGAACTGCGGAGCGTCCTCGAACGTATCAACCGTCATGCCGTCGGTCTGGAAGAATCTCGCCATATGGTCGTCCGCCCAGTCCGGCGTATACGGATGCGAGAGGTTGCCGATGAACCAGGTGGTATCGGGGAACAGGCAGGTGGACGCGTCGATCAGTTTATCCGGGCTGATATATTTGCCCTTGCCCTCTGCAACGCGCTGGTTGATATACTTATCGGACAGGGTCTCGTTCACGTTCGCCGTGGTGGCGCCGAAGGATACGTCGTATACCGGGCTGCCGCCGTCGGAAAGCATCATGCTCTCTTCAAAGACCGGGCCTGCGGGATAACCGTACTTGGTGATATCGCCGATCT
Organism: Clostridia bacterium; assembly: GCA_017439205.1. GTDB lineage: Bacteria > Bacillota > Clostridia > Oscillospirales > Acutalibacteraceae > RUG806. The sequence continues at coordinate 1,044 of JAFRSZ010000338.1, read as the reverse complement.
CGATGCCGTCGGCAAGGCAGGCGTTCAGGATCTCTTCGGTTTTCGTCTTTACGTTGGCGCGGTAATTCCTGATCTTTTCGATCAGGCCCGCGTATTCGGTCTCGCGGCCGGAGAAAATGAACTTCATCGCGTCTTCATAGTCGCGATCAGATACCATCGCCCACATGCCGGGCATGGTGGCGTAAGAGGCCAGCAGGATCTCGGGCAGCGCGTCCTTGACCACCTTTTCGTAGATCGGCATGATCACGGCGTTGGTGGTATCAAGACCGTACATTGCGGCTGACATATCAACGACCGCGGTAAGGAACTCGATCAGCTCGCTCTCGGGGATATCGAACTGCGAGGCGTCAGGCGCGTCGAGCCATTTGCTGATGGCGTAGGCGTCGAATTTGAGATGGCCGGAGTACATCTGGCTCACCAGCGAAAGTCCGTTGTAGGCGGGCATCAGGAAGAACAGCTTCTTTACGCTGTTATGACCGTATTTCGCGAGATAGGCCATTGTGATCGTGGAACCCTCGCAGCGGCCCACAAGGTTCACCTTGGATACGCCGGTGGTGCGCTTCAGGTTCTCGATAAAATCGTTCAGCAGGTCGGCGTTGTACATGGGGTCGAGACGCCAGTCGTAAACGAACCGGTATTCGGTGATCAGATAACCGCCGTAGTTGTAGTTGTAATTCGTTTTGTAATACTGCGAATTTACATGGTCGCCCGGGGCGGGATCGCCGTTTTTATCGAGCTTAACGTTCTCGTAAAGAGGCGTCACCCATTCCATCAACAGCGCGCGGTAGGCTGCCACGTCCGCCTCGTCGCCGGAGACGATCGATTTCAGAAACGGCCCCATGCAGGCGCTGAGCGCGTCGGAAAGATAACCCTCCGGCTCGTTCACGGGCGCGATCACTTCGTTATCGGCATTGTAGATCTCGGTGCCCTGCCCGATCACGTACACGGTGGGAACCGTGGTGCGGGCGGAGGTATCGGCAAACGCCGTTACGGCGAAAGCGGATAAGAAAAGAAGCGACGCCAGCATAATGGCAATGCTTTTTT
>JAFRSZ010000337.1 GCA_017439205.1 Clostridia bacterium | reverse complement strand
TTTTTCGGCAAAAATTATAATTTTGATTTTAATTATTACAAAATAGTAAAATATATTTACTTTTACAATACATTTATTTATAATATAAATTTGTAATACTATATGTTGTATAAATTGATTTGAAATCCGAGGAAGTGCCCATGAAAAAAAGGATCGCAGCAGCCCTGCTCTTGCTTTTATGTTTCTCCATGCTCAGCTGCGCCTGCAAAAACAAAAACAACGAAGACGCCGCGCCTGCTTTCAACGAAGACGATATCACTTCAGAAAGCGTGACCGTTACCGAACCCACAACGATCGGAGAAGACTCAAGAATCCTGTATCTTACGTTTGACGACGGCCCGGGCGCATACACCCAGCATTTGCTGGCGACGCTTGCGAAATACAACGTAAAGGTCACGTTCTTTGTAACGAACTTCCGTCCCGAATGGCGTTTTCTTCTTACAAGAGAGGCCAGAGAAGGCCACACGGTCGCCGTACATTCGTATTCGCACGAATACTCCAATATCTATTCAAGCACCTCCGCATACTGGAATGACTTCAACAAAATGGACGACGTCGTTCTTGCCTGCACCGGACACCGCACTGAAGTGATGCGCTTTCCCGGCGGTAGCTCCAATACGATCAGTTCTTCCTACTGCAGCGGCATCATGACAACGCTTACCAGACAGATGCTCGACAAAGGCATTTCTTATATCGACTGGGACGTGGACAGTTACGACGCCGGCGGCGCAAGCAGCAGCGAAGAGGTGGTGGAAAACCTTCAGCGCGGCGTCAGCGACAGAAAGGTATCCGTGATCCTTTGCCACGACGTAAAATCATATACCGTAGAAGCAATGGAAACGTTTATCCCCTGGGCGCTGGAAGAAGGATATATCTTCCTGCCCTGCACACCGGACAGCAATCCTGCCCGCCATTCCGTAAATAACTGAGGAGGACACACTTTTATGCAGAACAAAACCGTTAAAGTAGCCGTGATCGGCTGCGGCACCATTGCCAATTCCGCCCACATCCCCGCATATCTGGCCGCCCCGGATACCGAAATTCTGTATTTCTGCGATATCATCCCGGAGCGCGCCGACAGAGCCGTTGAAAAATACGGCTGCGGCAAAGCCGTGTACGATTACAAAGAGATACTCGACGATCCCGATCTTGACGCGGTTTCCGTTTGCACGCACAACGATATGCATTCGGTGATCGCCATCGACTTTATGAAGCATGGCAAGGACGTGCTCTGCGAAAAGCCCGCCGCGCGCATTCTGAGCGAAGCATTGGAAATGGAGAAGGTCTCTTACGAAACCGGGCGCATCCTTTCCATCGGCGTTTGCAACCGCTATTTCAACACGGTGAACCGCATCAAGGCAATGATCGAAAACGGCGATCTCGGCGAGGTTTATCACGTTTACGCGAGCTTCCGCGCGCACCGCTCCATTCCCGGGCTCGGCGGCGATTTCACCACCTTTGCGGCGTCGGGCGGCGGCGCGCTGATCGACTGGGGCGTACACTATATCGATCTGATCATGTACTGCCTGAACGATCCCAAGGTGCTGAGCTGCTCCGGCGAAGCGTTCTCAAAGCTCGGCGTTGATATGAAAAACTACGTTTATACGTCGATGTGGGCGGAGGACACCTCCGATCCAGTAAACGGCACGTACGACGTGGACGATTCCGTGGTAGGCCTGATCCGCACCGATAAGGCCGTGATCAGCTTCAACGGCGCCTGGGCGCAGAACATCGGCATAAATGAAACATATATCGATTTCATGGGCGACAAGGGCGGCATCCGCATGCAGTACTGCGGCGGTTTCACGTATTATACCGCCCGCGACGGCGCGCTGATCGAAGAAAAACCAACCTACCGTATGAACGAAATGCACCGCGACGAGGTGCTGGATTTCGTGGAATCCGTTCGCAGGGGCGAACGCAACCGCAATGATATCAGATACGCGGTAGGCACCTCAAAGATCATGCAGGCGATCTACGATTCGTCCGCGCAGCACAAAGAGATCGTTCTCTGAACGCTTAAAAAACAAAGCCCGTCTCGCCGACGGGCTTTTAAATTTGTATTTCAGCGATGCTGATATGGCCGGAACCGTTTTCAAACGCGACGAAAGCTTTTCCGAGCTTTTCGGCATAAACAACGTCGCTGTAGCCGCCGTTATCGGAGATCAGCGTAACGCTCCGCGTTTGCCCCGCGGCGTTTAACCGTGTGAGAGAAAGACGGCTTCTTTTTTCCGTATCACGGCAGTTGGTAAAGAGCAGATCTTCACCGCAGCGGCACAACCCTGCCGCGCACACCGGATCGGGCAGCGACGCGTCGAACACGGGCTTTGACCAGGTATCGTTTTCAGGCGAACCGAAGCTCACCGCCCTGCGCCTTTGCGGATTTTCATTGCGGATATTCAGCATCAGCCTGCCGTTCGGCTGCGCGGCGACGCAGCATTCGCTCGGGTCCTGAAGGACCGCTTCGCCGATGGGAGAAGACAGCCGCCATTCGCCGACGCTGTTACGACTAAGCACCGCGATATATGAAGGATGGTGCGAAAACATATCCGTTTCATTTTTGCCGAACCACATCGGTAATAAGAGCGTTCCGTCTTCCAACGCGGCGCCGTGCCCGGGCCCTGCAGCCAGAACAGACCAGAACCGACCGGCAGAGAGCGTATCGATCACGCCGGTGAGCTCACATGGCGGTGAAAACGATTCTCCGCCGTCTTTGCTTTCAGAAAGGAACAGTCGTTTATAATTCTCACAGTAAAAGAAATAAAGCGTATCGCGGCAGGAGATCATCACCGGATTATTGCAGGCGTTGCGGCCTTTTCCGTTCGCGATGATGCGCGTGGGCAGCCAGGTGCGCCCGCCGTCAACGCTCTTCTGCATGCCTACGTCGATCGGCGACCAGTCGCCGCCCCTGCGGCACTCGTAATAACAGAGAAGCTCCCCGCCGTTTATACAAACGATACCGGGGATGCGGATCTCATGATATGCGTTTTCCGAATAAAAAGACAGGCTGTTGAAAGAGTCAAGCCTTTGAATACCGTTTACTTCCATTCTGATCGGAACACCGCGCGGAAAAGCTCTTCTTTCTGCGCGTCGGTAAGATCGATGAACGGCGCGCGCGTCGGGCCCATCGGGATCCCCATTTTTGTAAGGATCGCCTTTTCGCCCTGCATCACGCCGACTTTGCAAAGCGCGGCAATGATGATATCGGCTTCTTTTTGCAGTTCGGCAGCCTCCTGGATCCTGCCCTGCCGGAACAGCTCCAGAATGCGGATGAACTTATCCGCCATAAAATTATAAGTGCTGCCGATCGCGCCGTCCGCGCCCATGCCGAGGCCGGCGAGAAACGTTTCGTCGAAACCGTTCAGGATTACCTTTTGGGGGAAAGCGGTCTTGAACTGACGCAGCGTGAAATAATCGGCGGAAGTATACTTTATTCCCGCAAAACGCTCGTCCCGCAGAAAACAGGACATCTGGTCCACCGAAAAACTGACGCCGGAAAGCACGGGGATATGGTAGATGATCACAGGAATACCGACCGCGTCGGCAAGGTCGAAATAATACTTTCTGATCTCTTCAAAAGTGAACTTGTAGTAAAACGGCGCAACGGAAGAGATCGCGTCGTACCCGCAGGCTTCCGCTTTTTTCGCGAGTTCAATACTCTGTTTTGTGGAAATACACCCCACCTGCGCGATCAGCGTCGTTCTGCCTGCGCAGATCGCGGCTGTTTGTTCGATTAGTTTTTTACGCTCTTCAAACGAAAGCAGAAAGGCTTCCGCAGTGCTGCCGTCCACGTAAAAACCGTTCACGCCCTGCGCGATCAGCCGTTCGATCAGCATACGCAAAGCGTCGAAATTGATCTCATCGTTTTCATTGAAGGGCGTGAGCAGCGCCGGAAAAATCCCTTTGAATCGATCGTACATTCTTTCTGCCTCTTTTACAGCAGTTTAAGCGATATCGCCTTCTCATAGCTGCGCACCCAGGAATCCACGGCGGATTTTGAGTACCTGTGCGGCATGGCGGCGGTTACCGACATCACGGCGGCGATCTTTCTGCCCACGGTCATCATCTTTTTCATCAGCGTTTTGTCTTTTGCAACACCCAGTTTCTTTCTGATATCCTGCATGTTGTTGCCGCTGAAGATCTTGAAAATATCGGTGGTATCGGCGTCGATGGAGAGATCCTTCGCGTTCAGAATGCCGCGATCGAACATCAGATCGATCTCGTCCGGCGTAAATATCGTAAGCGCTTCCTTCACGCAGGCAAGCACGGCAAATCCGGCGCCGAGCGCCTTATAATAAGAAACCTGATACTTCCACAGTGTATCCGCAGAATAAGCGCCGAAACGGTCCGCAAGGATCGTCTCGCACAGCATGCGCGCCGCCTTGAAGCTGTTGGCAATGCCGGAACCGATGATCGGCACCGTCATATAAGCTGCGTCGCCGATGGCGGCGTATCCGTCGCAAACCAGGCGGGAGAGCGGCTGACGCACCGGGATCTTCACGAACTGTCCGCCGCGCTTCAGCTCCGTGCCGAGCGACGGGTTCAGGCTGCGATAATAATCCGCCGTACGGTTGGCTTCTTCCAGATCGAAGGGCTCAAAACGGCCTATGAGCAGATCGGTATATTCCGGCTCGGTGGCGACCCAGCCGATGCCGAGCCTGCCCTCCGCATAAAGGCAAACCTTGTATTTATCCTTTACTTCTTCTTCCGTTGCCCTGTTATAGAAGGCGCGGTAAACGTAAAACTGGTTGTTCTCCCCTGTTTCACCGTTGACGCCGCAAACCTCGGGCAGCCCTTTCTTTACGGGAGAATCGATGCCGCACGCGTCGATGATCAGATCGCCGTACACCGCGCCCTGATCGGTCTCAATGCCGACGACGCGGTTACCCAGCACGATCGGGCCGTGCACCGCGCAGGAAAACACGAACTTCACGCCGTTCTTTTTCGCGGCGGAGATCAGCATGGCGTAAATATCGCGCCGTTCCATTTTGATCTCAAGCTTTTCGGGAGCGATATCCTGCCGCAGCGCCGTGCGGTAAGACGGCCCGTAAAAGGTCATATTCTCTTTGTACTCGTATAAATCTTTACCGGGCATCGGCAGTTCGATCTCGGCGAGAGCCCCGGGCGCGAAAATATCCGTCCAGTCGTACCCCATGGCGTCCTCGGCATGGCGTTCGTAAACCGTAACGTCATAGCCTCTTTTGGCAAGCATCGAAGCAGCCGCGATGCCGCCGTGCCCGCCGCCCGCAACAAGAATTTTTTTCATCACAAATCTCTCCTTTATATGATCAGTTCGCCGGGATCCGTGCCCGGGATGCTGAAATACCGTTCGAGGTCGTCGGGGGCGAAAATACCCTGATCCGTCACTACGCCCCGCACCAGCGAAGGCGGCGTGATATCGAACGCGGGATAATATCCCTTTACGCCGTCCGCTGCCGTCGGGACGCCCATTGCCTGCAGCACGAACGAAGGATCGCGCTGCTCGATGCGCACGTCTTTCACGTCCGGATGCACGCTGTCGGGCGCGCCGGTAACGTAATAAGGTATACCGTGGTAATCTGCGGCGATGGCGATCTGATACGTGCCGACCTTGTTGATCACGTGGCCGTCCATACAGATGGCGTCCGCAGCGGAGGTGAACACGTCGATACTCTCATTTTTGATCACGGCCGCGGGCATGTTATCGGTAATCACGGTCACATCCATGCCCATATCCCTGCATACGGTGGCGGTGAGCCTTGCCCCCTGAAAATACGGGCGGGTTTCAGGGCAGAAAATACGAACGTCGCCCTTGCCCTCTTCTTTGAGAACCCGGCACATCTGCCCCACGATGGTTTCGCCGAAACACTGCGTCATAACCGCGCCGTGCGCCGGGATCTGCGCTGCGAGATATCGCGCCATACGGTACACCTTATCATATCTGATATTGTTCAGCTCGATCAGTCGCCGCATGATCGCATCCGAGGCGTCTTCCCCGGCCTGCAGCGCGGCTTTTGCGGCGCAGAAGCAGGCGTCCGTGATCAGCGCCATTCGCCGTGCCGTGGTAGGACGGGCGTTCGCTACGGCGACGGAAGCCTCCTTCAGGAACCGCAGCTGATCCTCTTCATTTTTATTACGGCACTGGTACGCGGCGAGCGCCATCGCCGCGGCAGCCGCGGTATACGGACCGGCGCTCTGCGTCACCATATCGCGCAGCGCCGCGATCACTTCTTCATACGTTCTGCAGGTAACATAGCGCACTTCACGGGGATATACACGGCGGTCAAGGAGCTTTACCGCGCCGTTTTCATACCATGCGATATTCTCATACCGAAGCATGAAAGCAAGGGTTGCGTCTGCGCGTTCCATAACAACACTTCCGTTCAATCATATAATATGTGCAGTATACGTGCGGTATCATAAAGGATCTTTTCTTTGTCCACCGTAAAGAAGGTACCGTTTTCATAAAGCGTTTTGCCGTCGCATACCGTTAGGCACACGTCGCTTGCCGACGCCGCGTATACAAGCAGCGCGGGCACGTCGAGACACGGCGTAAGATGCGGCTTATCGAGATCGATTGCAATAAAATCGGCGCGGTAACCGGGCTCTATGAAACCGCAGTCCCCTCTCCCCTGCGCCAACGCGCCGTTTCTCGTGGCGATCTTAAGCGCCGTCTGCGCGGGGATCACGGATGCGTCCTGCAGATAGCCGTTATGGATCAATGCCGCGATATGCATCTCTTCAAACATGTTCAGGTTATTATTGCTGGCTGCGCCGTCCGTGCCGAGGCAGACGTTCAGGCCCTGCTCCAGCATATACGGAATGCGCGCGAACCCGCTGCCCAGCTTCATATTGCTCGTTGGGTTATGAACGATGCTTACGCCTTTTTCTTTTAATATGGCGATATCCTCGTCCTCCAGCGCGACGCAGTGCGCGGCGAATGCGCGGGAATCGAAGGCGCCGAGATCATAAAACCAGCGGGCAGGCGTTTTGCTGTATTTCTGTTTGCATTCCTCGTGTTCCTTTACGGTCTCGCTGAGGTGGATATGCATGTTGCCGCCGCGTTCATTGCACAGTTCGGCGCATCTGCGCGTTACGTCTTCATTGCATGTATATTCCGCGTGAACCGAGAAATCCACAAGGATACGCCCGTTTGCGGCTTTGTGATACCGGTCATACAGCTCCAGCGCTTCACGCAGACGGGTCTCCGCCTGTTCCTCGGCGCCCTCAAACGCCTGCACGGGACGGCTGACGTTCGCCTTCATACCGGCGTCAATGGCTGCGTTTGCGGTTTGTTCCGGGAAGAAATACATATCCGAATAAGAAACCGTGCCGCCTGCGATCATTTCGAGGATCGAAAGATCGCTGCCTACGCGTACGCATTCAGGGGTAAGGCGGTCCTCCACCGGAAACACCTTTTCAAAAAGCCATTTATCCAGCGGCAGATCGCTGCCCACGCCGCGCAGCAGCACCATCGGCGAATGCGCGTGGCAGTTATAGAAGGCGGGCGTCAGCAGCTTGCCGCGCATATCCTTTTCAGCATCATAATCCTCTTTCGGCTTTTCCTCGCCCACATAGCAGAAACGTGTGCCGTCCACGCCCACGTAAGCGTTTTTGAGCACACTGTATTCACCGTTGCGGTAAACGAGAACGTCAGCGTTACAATACAGCGTTTTCATAATTCCTTTATCACCTTTTCCAAAAATATAGTAAACACTTTTTCGGTATCCTGCGCGGTACGCGCCACCTCTTCATGCGTAAGACGCGCATCCGTTATGACGCCCGCGGCCATGTTCGTAATCAAGGAGACGCCGAGCACCCGCATACCGCAGTGCGCCGCGGCAATGGCCTCCGGCACCGTGGACATCCCTACGGCGTCCGCGCCGAGGATGCGCGCCATGCGGATCTCCGCCGGCGTTTCAAACTGCGGCCCTGCGAAGAACATATAAACGCCCTCGCGTACGGCAAGGCCGATCTCGGCAGCGCACCGTTTCGCGGTATTGCGCATCCCGGCGGAGTACAGGTCGCCGAGGTCCGGAAATCTTTCGCCGAAGGCTTCAATATTGGGGCCGTTCAGCGGACTGAGAGACGTAAGCTTGATATGATCGCTGATCAGCATGATATCCCCCGGCCGGTATGAGAGATTGACGCCGCCTGCCGCGTTGGTAAGGATCAGCGTTTTTATGCCTAACAGCCGGAACATGCGCACCGGAATACTGAGCTGCTCGAACGAATACCCTTCATAGCTGTGAAAGCGGCCTGCCATGCAGAGCACTTTTTTATCGCCCACGTCGCCGCAGATCAGCTTGCCGTCGTGATACTTAACGGTGGGGATCGGGAAATTCGGGATATCCGCGTAGTCGATCACAACCGGATTGCGAATCTTCTCTGCGAAGCCGCCCAGCGCGGAACCCATCACGATGGCGAGATCCGGCGTACAGCCGATGCGTTCTTTAACGTAATCGGCGCTTTTCTGATAATACGAAAGATCAAAATGCTGCATAACGGTCCCTTATTTTACGCTGAACAGAATGGCGCCGTATGTGGGATACGGCCATGCGGAGGAACGGGTCTTGTCTTCCATCTCGTCCACAACGATGCGGATATCGTTCATCGACGCAAAGATCACGTCTCTGAAATAACGGGCTTTTTCGCCGACGTCTGCAAAACCGCTGCGGGATTCCATAGCCTTTTCAAGCGCAAGCTTCTGATGATACAGCCTGCCGGACAGATCAGAAAGATCGCGGATCAGGTTTTCTTCATAGCTGCAGTCCGCCGCAAAGGGCATCGCCTTCTTTTGCTGATAAGCTTCACCCAGATCTTTGATGAAGCCGGAAACCGCGGGCAGGATATCCTTATTCACCATATTCAGCAGCGTAAGGGCCTCAATATTGATGATCTTGCAGTAGCTTTCCATCTGGATATCGTACTGCGCCCTCAGCTCTTCGGGAGAAAAGACCTTATGTCTTTCGAAAAGCTTCACGTTCTTCTCAAGCAGAAGATACGGAAGACAGTCGGGCGTAGATTTCAGGTTGAGCAGCCCGCGCCCCTCGGCTTCCTTTACCCACCGGTCATCGTAACCGTTGCCGTTGAAAATGATGCGTTTGTGCTGTCTGATGGTGTCCTGGATCAATTTATGCAGATCCGCTTCAAAGTCGTTGGATTGCTCCAGTATATCGGCAAACTGCATCAGCGATTCCGCAACGCTGGTGTTGATCATCACGTTGGCGTCGGAAATGGACGCGGACGATCCCAGCATACGGAATTCAAACTTATTGCCGGTGAATGCGAAGGGCGACGTACGGTTGCGGTCGGTGGTATCCTTCGGGAATTTCGGCAGCGTATGCACGCCGATGCGCAGCATTTCTTTTTCTTTCGTGCCGTAGGGAACATCCTTTTCGATGGCGTCGAGGATCTCGGAAAGCTCGGTGCCCAAAAAGATGGATACCACGGCGGGCGGCGCTTCGTTGGCGCCCAGGCGGTGATCGTTTGAGGCGGACGCAACGCTGATGCGGATCAGATCCTGATAATCGTCCACGGCCTTGAGCACGGCGCAGATAAACAGAAGGAACTGCGCGTTCTCGGCGGGCGTATCGCCGGGATTCAGCAGATTCACGCCGGTATCGGTGCTCAGGCTCCAGTTGTTGTGCTTGCCGGAGCCGTTGACGCCGGCGAAGGGCTTTTCATGCAGCAGACATACCATGTTGTGCTTCTTGGCGATCTTCTGCATCAGCTCCATCGTAAGCTGGTTGTGGTCCGCCGCGATATTGGTCGTGGTAAAAATGGGCGCGAGCTCGTGCTGCGCCGGGGCGACCTCGTTATGCTCCGTTTTGGCAAGGATGCCGAGCTTCCAGAGTTCTTCATCCAGCTCCTTCATAAAAGCAAGCACGCGGGGCTTGATCGCGCCGAAGTAATGGTCGTCAAGCTCCTGCCCTTTTGGCGGCTTCGCGCCGAACAGTGTTCTGCCGGTATAAATGAGGTCTTTCCTCTTATCGAAAACGGATTTATCGATCAGAAAGTATTCCTGCTCCGCGCCAACGGTAGTCTCAACGAAACGGACGTCTTCGTTGCCGAACAGCTTTACCACGCGCAGCGCCTGACGGCTGAGCGCCTGCATCGAACGCAGCAACGGCGTCTTTTTATCGAGCGCGTGGCCGCCGTAGGAGCAGAACGCCGTGGGGATGCACAGCGTATTGTCTTTGATAAACGCGTAAGAGGTGGCGTCCCACGCCGTATAGCCTCTGGCTTCAAAAGTAGCGCGCAGGCCGCCGGACGGGAACGAGGAGGCGTCCGGTTCGCCCTGGATCAGCTCTTTACCGGAAAACTCCATGATCACCTTGCCGCCGAACGCGGGAGAAATAAAGCTGTCATGCTTTTCGGCCGTGATGCCGGTCATGGGCTGGAACCAGTGCGTAAAATGGGTGGCGCCCTGCTCGATCGCCCAATCTTTCATGGCGTTGGCGACCACGTTGGCCAGCCCCAGCTCAAGATGCTTGCCGTTTTTTATGGTTCGCTGCAGCATGTTGTAGGTTTCGTGCGGGAGCCGCTCCTTCATTATGGTATCGTTAAAAACGTTTGCGCCGAAATATTTGCTCACTGTATCCATATGCGCTGTATCCCTTTCGAGAGTTTAATGATAAAAACAAAAGAGGCCACGGAACAAACACGTTCCGCAGCCCCGTACATTAAATATTACATTTTATACAAGGATTTGTCAAGTTATTTCTGACAAAAGCCCTTTATTTTATTCCTGCGGAACGATCAGGCCGTAACCCCCGTCGTCTCTGGAATATACCAGCGCAACGCTGCCGTCCGCCGCGTTGCGGAACATATAGAATTTGTGGCCGAGCATGTTCATCTGCAGGATCGCTTCTTCGACCGACTGAGGCTTGAGCGGGATCACCTTGGTACGCACAACGTCGTACTGGGTCTCTTCTTCGACGTCGTCGGACACCTCCAGCTCTGCGATCGCGCCGCTGCGGAAACGTTTCTCGAGCTTCGTGCGGTTTTTGCGGATCTGCCGGATCAGCAGGTCCACGCACTGATCGAGCGCGTCGTTCATATTCTCGGCTTTTTCCTGCGCTCTGAAGAACATGCCGTTGTTCTCAACGGTGACTTCTACGGTCTGATATTTTTTTTCAACAGTGGCGGTCACCTTTGCGTTGGCTTCATCCCCGAAAAACTTATCAAGCTTCGCAAGCTTCTTATCCGCTCTCTCCTTAAAAGAATCTCTCGGCGTACATTTTCTGCCGACAACCGTGATGTTCATGATCACATCTCCTTTACGGAACTATTTGAATAAAAAAGCGCAAACGGATGCAGAACAATTCAATTGCTGCACCCGCCTTCCCTTTTCGATTCAATTGTATTATATCACGGTTTTCTCGTTTTGTAAAGAGAAATGAACAATTTAAACTATAATTTCTTTTATTGATGAGATCGTTTTTGTGTGTATTGTTAAAAAAAGCTTAAATTTCAACCGTAACATGCCTTGTTACATGGCAACCGATATTCACCGCGACCGGCAAACCGGCGATGTGCGTGGGGTAAGTTTCAATGTTTACGCCGAGCGCCGTAATATCGCCGCCGTACCCCTGCGCTCCGATTCCGAGAGCGTTTACGGCGTCAAGCATCTTCTGTTCAAGTTGTGCGTAATACGGATCGGGATTTGGCACGGCTACGCTTCTGCAAAGCGCTTTTTTTGAAAGCAGAGCAGCATATTCGAAATCGCCGCCGATGCCGACGCCGACAACAACCGGGGGGCAGGGCTTCGCATCCGCAATTTTAACGGTCTCGGCAACGAAAGCGATCAGATCTTCCGGCTTTGCAGACGGGTTGAACATTTTGATCCGGCTCATATTTTCGCTGCCGAACCCCTTTGGCGCGCACAACAGTCGAACGCCGTTTCCCTGCACGATACGCGTATGGATCACAGCGGGCGTATTATCGCCGGTGTTTACACGTCGCAGCGGGTCGCGCACCACGCTCTTGCGGAGATATGCCTTCTGATACCCCTCGGCAACGCCCTGATGCACGGCGTCCTCAAAACCGCCGCCAACGAAATGGACATCCTGCCCGATCTCGGCAAAAACCACAGCCATGCCGCAATCCTGACAGATCGGGATGTTCAGCTCACGCGCGGCATCCAGATTTGAGAGCATATCAGAAAAAGTGCTCTGCGAGATGGGAGCACTTTCTGTTTCGGCACACGCTCTGATCCTGTTTTCAAGATCGGCCGGCAGGCGAAGATTTGCCTCGGCAAACGCGCCGGCGACAGCGTCTTTTATGACGTTTACATGTATTTCTCTCATGTTATGATTTGTTCCCGCGGCGGGTGCTTCTGACCTTTTCGCCGGTCCTCTTCAGATCAGACATTTTTTCGTCGCTGACCGCTTTGAATTTTGCCATCATATCCTCGAATGAAAGCGGTCCGGAGGGCGCGGCCGTGGTACGAGGTCTTGCAGGTCTTTCTGCGGAAAGGGGCTTTTGCGCGATTTTTCTCTCTTTTACGGTATTGTCGTTTTCGCCGGAAGAAGCCTGTTTGATGGAAAGGCTGATTTTATTGTTTTCGCCGACCGACAGTACTTTCACCTTTACATCCTGCCCCTCGGAAAGAAAGGCGTTGATGTCTTTTACAAAAACCGGAGCGACCTCTGATATGTGCACCATACCGGTCTCTCCGTTTTCAAGCTTTACAAACGCACCGAAATTCGTGATCCCGGTAACTTTCCCTTCGTGGATTTCCCCTGCTTTGGACTGCATATAAAAATATGGCTCCTCTTCTGCAAATAGACGCGTAACTATCAGCGATTATTTTCCGGGCGTTACGTTATAGTAAATCTTTTCATCCGGATATACATATCCGCGTTCGCGCGCAAGATGCTCATACAGCTCGGCGTCGTCCGCTTCGTTGATCAGATAATCTACCTCGCTGTTCTCTTCCTGCAGTTCCTGCAGTTCGCCCTGCAGCGCTCTTAGCTCCGCTTCTTTCGCATTAACATTCTTCTGCAGGATCACAAAAAACACGATCGCAAACAAAAGAATAAAGCATGCCATAAAAACAAGCAGCTTACTGTGGCCTTTCATCAGTTTCGTCTTCATTTAATATGCCTCAATCATCCTTTTTATTCTTTAATATTATATATCAGGAATTATGGTTCTTGCAATAGTTTTTTCCTTTTTTTTTTGATTTTTTTGTATTTTTTTCGTTCACCGTCTGATTTGCGTTTATGTGCTGAAAGCATACGAGAAGCTTTCTTCTTGAACGTGATGATCGTGCGCATGAAGGCGTTAGCCGGCAGAAAACGGAACAAACAGAACCCGATCCCCTCGCCCGCGAACACGTAAAACCGCATCACGCCCGCATTGATATCAAGCAGAAGCAAAAACGATAAAACCGCAGCGATCATAAAAAAAAGGACATCCAGCAGCGCCGTGCGTATTTTGCCGCAGCCTGCGATACGGCGATACAAAGCGAAAACAAACCAAAGAACGCCTGCGATAAACCCGATCCCGACGCTTTTGAGGAACACAAAAGCGTAAAACGAATGGGCAACGCCGAACATCAGCCGAACACCTTTGAAAAGAAGCCGCCGTTTCTGCCGCCGGAGGATGCATAGATCACAGCGTTCACCGCGCCGTCCACCGTGATATCTCCGGATTCAAGGCTCAGCTTCGTCACCTGAAGGTTCTCCCCCTGGATCTGCAGAGAACCTGCGGACGTTTCAAGCCTGATCGACGACTCGTCAAAGCTGCCGACGTCGGTCACGCCGGTAAGTACGATCCTGCTTCTGTTTTCGATATGCAGCGAATGCTGCTGCAGCGCCTGTTTTTCTTCCACGGTATACGCCTCCGGATATCAGTTGACAATATCACATATATGCGGCGGCAGCAGCAAATATCCCCCGCCTGAGGCGCAGGGGATATCTCGGGATCAAACTATTTTTTCAAGATCGTCCACATGTCCCATCACAAGAAGGTGGTCATCCTTATTAAAGGTATAGTCGGGCGACAGCGCCGGGATCAGATCCCCTTCCTTTTTGATGGCAACGATATTCAGATGGTGACGCTGGCGGATATTCAGATCCTTTATCGTTTTACCGCGCCAGACGTGCGGCGTTGATACCTCATAAATGGCATAACCGGAAGAAAGCTCCACCACGTCGAAAATGCTGTCGTTAGACTCGCTCACTGCGATGCGCTGCGCAAGATCGTATTCGGGATATACCACCTGATCCGCGCCGTTGCTCAGCAGGAATTTCGTTTCGATATCGCGGTTCACTTCGCTGATCACCTTTTTTGCGCCGAGATCCTTGAGCATATACGTGATCTCAAGCGCATCGGAGAAATGGTCGCCGAGGCAGACGAAACAGGTGTCGAACTCATCCACGCCGAAGCTCTTCAGAACG
This sequence comes from Clostridia bacterium, assembly GCA_017439205.1. GTDB lineage: Bacteria > Bacillota > Clostridia > Oscillospirales > Acutalibacteraceae > RUG806. The sequence goes on along the minus strand of JAFRSZ010000337.1, from coordinate 24,711 downwards.
TCGGTATCCGTGCAGTCGGCGATCTTTGCGCTCACGGCGTACGGCATCATGGATTCGATCACGCGGTCGCTTTTGTCTGCGATCATCACCTCCGCGCCGAGTGAATAAAGCTTTTTGCAAAGATGGGTACCGAAGGTGCTCATACCGATGATTAAAAACGATTTCATTATTTTTCTCCTTTCAGCCGATACGGATCTCTTCCGTGGGATATCTGACCTGCGCTTCCGCGCGGCGTTCAAGAAATGCCGATGCAAGCGTAACGCTGCCTACCCTTCCGCAGAACATCAGAAACATGACGGCAGCCTGACTGACGGATGTGAGTTCTCTGGTAATGCCCGTGGTCATGCCCACCGTACCCATGGCGGAAAACGTCTCAAACAGCACGTCGCTCAGCTGCAGACGCTGCACGGCGGTGATCAGAACGGTCGCAATGAAAATCAGCGACAGATTGAAGCAGATCACGCCGGACGCTTTTTTGACCGCAGATTCGTCGATCGTTCTGCCGAACAGCGTTACGCGTTTGCGCGCGCGCAGCCCGGAGAACAGAAACAGAAAAGTAACCGCGATGGTGGTGGTTTTGATACCGCCTGCCGTGGATCCCGTGGAACCGCCGATCAGCATCAGAAAGCACGACAGCAATACCGACGGCAGCGACAGCTCAGAAAGCGATATGGTGTTGAACCCCGCCGTTCGGCATGTTACGGACTGGAATACGGACCGCAAAGCGCCCTTCCATACGGGGAGCCCGGCAAACAGGCCCTTCGCTTCAAACAGATAAAACAGGACCGCGCCGCCGAACGTGAGGATCAGTGAAACGCACAGCACGATCTTTGAATGAAGCGAATAACGCTTCAGCCGGAGCCTGTGGATGCGCACGTCTTCCCAAACAGCAAAACCGATGCCGCCGATCACAATGAGCAGGCAGAAAACGGTGTTCACAAGAATATCGTCCGCAAAGCTCTCAAAGGAAGAAAACGGTTCTTCGGCGCCCATCAGATCGAACCCTGCGTTGCAGAACGCCGAAACCGCATGAAATACGGCGTAATAAACACCTTTCGCCGCACCGAAACGGCGTATAAAAGGATACAAAAGCAGCACAGCGCCGGAGCCTTCAAATATCAAAGTCCATTTCAGAATTCTTTTTGTAAGGGGTCTGAGCCCCGCGATACTTGAGGCGCTGATGCTTTCGGCCATCAGCGAGCGGTTTTTCAGCCCGAGATTCTTTCGGGCAAACGAGAGAAAGACCGTTGCGACCGTGATGAAGCCGAGGCCGCCGATCTGGATCAGCGCAATGATCACAAGCTGGCCGAACAGCGTCCAGTGCGTGGCTGTATCCACGGTTACGAGCCCCGTTACACAAGTGGCTGAAACGGAGGTGAACAGCGCAGTCAAAAAGGAAGTTTGCTCCCCTTTTGCGGTGGCGGACGGCAGCATCAGCAGCCCCGTGCCAAGCAGCACGAGGATAAAGAACCCCAATGCGATGATCTGCATGTTCGTAAGCTTCTTAAAACGCATCTTTTTCCTCAAGCAATTCCAAAAAACGCTCCGCCGCATATTCGGCACATTTCTGCCGCACGCGGTTGCGTCCGATATCGCCGAAATTCACAGTTTCCGAAACGGATCTCTCACGGCAGCAAAAGCCGAAACAAACGGTGCCTGCGGTATAGCCTTCGTCCGCGTCCGGCCCTGCAAAACCGGTAATACCGACGCTAAGATCCGCCCCCGAAACGCGTTTCGCACCTTGGGCCATCGCGCGCGCCGTCTGCTCGCTCACCACGCCGTAGCGGCCGATCACCTTCTGCGGTACGCCGAGTATTCTTTGTTTTGCAGCGGCGGAATAAACGACGAACCCGTACTCAAGCACAGATGAAGCGCCGGGCACCGCGGCAAGATCCGCCGCAAAAAGCCCCGCAGTGCAGGATTCCGCGGACGCGACCCTGAGACGCTTCTCTTTCAGCCGTTCCACAAGCCTTTCAAAAATATCCAATGGTATCACCTTTTATTTATTGTAACATAAATAAAATAAAATTCAATAAAAATCTTACTTGATTTCTATTTGCGCCGATATTAGAATAAAAGCGTAATGACTGCACGGAGGCTTTCCGCGATGCTCTATAACTGCCATACGCATACGAAATATTCTCACGATTCGGCAGCCGAACCGGCTGCCATGTGCGACGCCGCCGCGAACGCGGGGCTTTCCGGCTTGTTGATCTCCGACCATTGCGATTGCGAATATGCCGATCATACAGACTTTTTTTCGATGTTTCAAAGCTGCGAAAAGGAGTGCGCAGCGTTAAAAAAACGCTGCAAAGATCTGCGCGTGCATTTCGGCATCGAGCTCGGAGATCCGGTTTACAACGCTGATTTCGCAAAAAAGATCGTAAAGGCCTGCGATTTTGACGCGGTGCTGTTAAGCGTACACGCCGTAAGGCTCCGCGGTTTTGATATGCCGTTTTCGCTGATCGATTTCGGCGACAAGAACGACGCTTTTATCCTATCATACCTCATACAGTATTTTAACGACGTTCTTTATACCGTTCAGACCGCGCCGGATTTCGACGTGCTGTGTCACCTGACCGTACCGCTGCGCTATATTACCCTGAAGTACGGCAAAAAGGCGGACGTACATACGTATTATCCCGTGATCGCGCAGATCCTCGGCGCGCTGGCGGCGCGCGGCAAGGCGCTTGAGATCAACACCTCAGCCCTTGCATACGAAAACGGTTTTCTGATGCCGGATAAAGAGATCGCCGCCATGTTCCTCACGCTCGGCGGAAGGTATTTCACGGTCGGCTCGGATGCGCACAAACCTGAAAACGTCGCGTTCGGATTGAACGAAGCGGCAAAAATGCTGAAAAGCCTCGGCGTGAAGGACGCATGCTGTTTCGATAAAAGAAAAATAATAACCTATCCGCTGTAACTCATTTTCCGATAAAAAAGCCCGGCGTTCAAAAACAGAACGTCAGGCTGTTTTTTTACATATCCAGGCTTACAAGATCGTCATACGTTTCCCTGCGCACCGCGACGTACGAATCGCCGTTATTCAGCATCACGATCGGGGGCCGCGGAATGCGGTTGTAGTTGGACGCCATCGAATAGTGATACGCGCCGGTGGTAGGCGTGGCGATCAGGTCGCCGCGTTTGATATCGGATGGCATCGGCACATTGTTCTGGATGATATCGCCGCTCTCGCAGCAGCGCCCCACCACGGAGCACTTCATATCGAACGGCCGGTCAAGCCCCGAAGTGGGCAGGACCGTATAGGGCGAACCGTACATCGCGAAACGCACGTTATCCGTCATGCCGCCGTCCACAGATACGTAGTTCTTATATCCCGGGATCCTTTTTACGGAACCAACGGTATATACCGTCATACCGGCGTCCGCAACGATGCTGCGGCCGGGTTCGAAGGCGATCATGGGCACGGCAATGCCGAGCTGCGCACATTCTTCTTTGATGAACTTCCCTACGCCGCGGATATTTTCGGCGATATCGATCTGCGGCTGCTCCGCCACATACCGCACGCCGTAACCGCCGCCGAGATCGAGCTCCCGCGCGGCATAACCGGTTTTCGCGGCGATATCCGCAATAAACGTGAGCATCACGTCCGCGGCGCGCAGATAAACGTCGGAATCGAACACCTGCGACCCCACGTGGCAGTGGAAGCCCGCAAGGTCGATATTCGGCTGCTGAAGCGCCATGCGCGTGATCTCTTCCGCCTGCCCCGTTTCGATCGCGCTGCCGAACTTGGAATCCACCTTGCCGGTGGAAACCGCCGCGTAGGTGTGCGGATCGATGCCGGGCGTGATACGCAGCAGGATCTTCTGCCGGATCCCCCGTTTTGCGGCCTCATTCTGAACGGCAGTAAGCTCTTCAACGTTATCCGTTACAAAATACCCGATGCCGTTTTCGATGGCGTAAGCGATATCCGCGTCCGTTTTATTGTTGGAATGGAAATAGGCGTTTTCAAGCGGATAACCGGCTTTCAGGGCGGTGCGGATCTCGCCGGACGAGACCACGTCGACGCCCATCCCCTCTTCTTTAATGATCTCGTAGATCCGTTTGAAGGAGCAGGCCTTTGAGGCATACAGCGCCTTTGCGTTCCCGCCGAACGCCTCGATCAGCGCGCCGAGGTAGGTGCGGCAGCGCTCGCGGATGCGGTTTTCATCCATCAGATATACGGGGGTACCGTACCGTTTCGCCAACAGCTCCGTATTCTGCCCGGCGAAATACAGCGTGTTGTTTTTTACGGAAATATTCTCACAAATCAACGGGATATCAGCCATGTTCACTCCTCCTTCCGGATGATAAAAAAACAAATCAAAGCATATGCGCGCGCAGTTCTTCGCCGCTGAGCGGGGAAAGATCCGCCGGTGCGATATCGAATACGGTCCTGCAGCCCGTTTCGCCGCGCGTATACATCTTATGGATCGCTCTCGCAAAAGCGATCAGCGCGCTGGAGGTGAACTGCGGGTTGCTGTCCAGCTTCAGGCTGTATTCGATCACGTGTTTGCATTCGCCGTTGAGGCCGGTTTTGCCGGTACGGATCACGCAGCCGCCGTGCGGGATGCCCGCGTGGTTCTTCTGCAGCTCTTCCATAGAGATGAACGTTACCGTGGTATCATAGTCCGCGAAATAGTTGGGCATGTTTTTGATCTCGGCTTCAATGGCTGCTTTATCTGCGCCCTCCTGAGCAACAACATAGCATTCGCGGGTATGCTTCTCGCGCGTGGTGAGCGTGGGATTTTCACCGTTTCTCACCGCCTGAAGCGCCGCTGGCACCGGCACCGTATACTGGCGCGCGTCCACCACGCCTTTGATACGGCGGATCGCATCAGAATGCCCTTGGCTCACGCCTCTGCCCCAGAAGGTATAATCGTTGCCGTCCGGCAGGATCGCGGAAGCGTAAAGGCGGCTGATCGAGAACATACCGGGATCCCAGCCCGCCGAGATCAGCGCGATATGGCCGCTCTCTTTTGCGGCGGCGTTCACATTCTCAAAATGCACGGGGATCTTTGCGTGCGTATCGAAGCTGTCCACTACGTTAAAGTATTTCGCGAGCCGCGGCGTCATTTCGGGAAGATCCGTCGCGCTGCCGCCGCAGATGATCAGCACGTCGATCTTATCGCGGAAATCCGTGATCGCATCGGCGCTGTACACCGGCACGCCGGTAAGGGTTTTCACTGCTGCCGGATCGCGCCGCGTAAATACGGCGACAAGCTCTGTATCAGGATTCTGCCGCACGGCGCATTCCACGCCTCTGCCGAGATTTCCGTATCCGTAAACGGCGATTCTCATATTCTCTTACCTCCGATAAGTATAATAGTACATTTTATTCTTTGATCAGATCGTTCATCACGTAAAGTCCGGGCGCCTGTTTCACAAGGAATTCAGCCGCCGCAAGAGCGCCTTCCGCAAACAGCGCGCGGGAATGCGCCTCGTGTTTCAGGGTGATGGTCTGGTTTGCGGTACCCACGATCACCTCATGGATGCCCGCGATATTTGCCATGCGAACGGCGTGGATGCCGATCTCTTCAGGCGTGCGTTTGCTCAGCCCGCTGCGGCCGAGCTTGCTCACCGCGTTGGCGCGCACCGTTTTGAGCGCGTCGAAGATCGCCAGCGCGGTGCCGCTGGGCGCGTCCGCCTTGCGGTTATGGTGCGTTTCAACGATCTCGATATCGGCGTCCGGGAACGCCGACGCCGTTTTTTTCGCAAGCTCTATGAGCAGCGCTACACCCAGAGAATAGTTTGCCGCGAAGAAAAGCGGGATCTGCTTTGCCGCCTCATTTATCAGGTCTTTTTGTTCGGGCGTCTGCCCGGTGGTGGCAAGCACCAAAGGCAAACGGTTCTTCATCGCGAAATCCAACAGCGCCTCGGTAACGGAAAAATGCGAGAAATCAACAATGCAGTCCACATCCGCCGGGGCCTCTTCAAAGGTCTTGAAGCACGGCACGGATTCGGTACCGTCGGCATTGATATCAACGCCTGCCGCAACCGTTATATCGCGCACGCCGGCATTGCAGAGCTTCAGCACTTCGTTGCCCATAAAGCCCTTGAGACCGCTCAACAGTATTCTCATATTCACGTCCCCTTTGCAGCGTTATATAAGGTTCTGCTCGCGCATCAGCTGCAGCAGCACCGCTTCGTGCTCCGGTTCCATGGGCGTGAGCGGCAGACGCAGATAGTTTTCGCCGAAGCCCATGGCGGCGCACGCAGCCTTGACCGGGATCGGGTTCACTTCGCAGAACAGGGCGTTGATAAGAGGCAGGTATTCAAGCTGCATGGCGGCCGCGCCTTTTACGTCGCCCTCAAAGAAACGCTTGCACATCAGCGAGGTTTCTTTCGGCATGATGTTTGAAAGCACCGAGATCACGCCCTTGCCGCCGACGGAAAGGATCGGTATGATCTGATCGTCGTTGCCCGAATAGATATCGATCTTATCGCCGCAAAGGGCCGCGGTCTCCACGATCTGCGAGATATTGCCGCTGGCCTCCTTAACCGCGGTGATCCTGGGGTGATCGGCAAGCGCGGCAACGGTTTTCGGCAGCAGATTGCAGCCGGTGCGGCTGGGCACGTTATACAAGAAGCAGGGCTTCGTTGACGCGTCCGCAATGGCTGTGAAAGATTTTATCAGGCCGTTCTGCGTGGCCTTGTTATAATAAGGCGTTACCAGAAGCATCGCGTCGGCGCCGGCGTCGCAGGCGAATTTCGTAAGGTCGATGGCGTACGCCGTATCGTTGGAGCCCGTACCGGCGATCACCGGCACGCGGTTTGCAACGCGCTTCACGCAGTAGCTCACCACTTCCCTGTGCTCTTCATCGGTAAGCGTGGACCCCTCGCCCGTGGTGCCCGCCACAACGATGGCGTCCGCCCCCTGTTCGATCTGCCAGTCGATCAGTCTGCCGAAGCTCTCATAATCTACGCCCTTCTCGGTAAGAGGAGTAACGATCGCGGTTCCCGCGCCTTCAAAAATCGTATTTTTCATGATGTAACTTTCCTTTCAGATATTAAAACGGATACCCGCAAAAGGTATGCGGATATCCGTGCTCACATGACTATAAAACCTGTGAACGAATAGCGCTCCGCATATTTTATGCGACAGCAGAACAGATCTTCTCTGAGCTGCCAACGGAAAACACGCCGCTGTTTGCCGTTTCGGCACCGTCACCTTTCACCTGCAGCCTCGGCGGCTATGGGAACGCAAGCTACTCTTTTCGGGTGCGCCTCTATCGTTTGTCAGAATTTTAACACAGTAAATCGGGTTTGTCAATACGTGTTTTAAGATTTCTTTTCCCAACCGGCGAAAATATCGTCGAAGTGATAAACGTTATGCTCTTCTTTGGTGTGGTTGGTGTACCATACCTGCGCGAAGAAGGGGTTGGTTTTTGCGATCTCGTCGTAATTCCAGGTCTTCTCGGGCAGATAGCATTCCGGGCACCAGTGGCCGCCCAACAGAATGAGGTTGGGGCTGGCTTCAAACTCGGCGCCGCAGCAGCCGCACTTCCATTTCAGCTTCGTTACCAGGTCGCCCTTCTTCATCTTCTTGCTGAGGCACTCACCGCCGCGGAACTCGGCAGCCTGCTTCATATCGGAGATATCGAGCTCTTCTTTGGGCTTGGATTCGTCGTAACCGTGAGAAAGCTTATACTTTTCCGCAGCCTCATTGCTCTTATCGGGGCTCTCAAGACGGAAATCTTCCCATTTTGAGGGGATCTTCAGATACTCTTCATACGAACCGTAGTAAGCGGACATACGAACGGGATCCTTGGTCTTCACCCAATCGAGCGTGCCCCACTTGGGCGTTTGCGCAATCTTCTTCATGAAGGGCTTCGCGGCCATACCGATGGGCTTCTTGAAAGGCAGACGCTTGGGAATTCTGTAATAGAACTCCACCTGCTGCGCGAGATGGTCGAAATAATCCTTTACCGGCAGATTGGCGCGGAAATGCAGGTATTCCTCAAGCACGTCGCCGTCGGCATAATACTGGCCGTGGAAATTCTTGATCGTAAACCAGTTGGGATCGAACAGATTCTTGGGAGAGCCGAGGCCGATGCAGCCAAGCAGCAGCTCTTCAAACTCAAAGTTGGTAAGGCGGTATTCTTTACCGGAACCGATGTTATAGAATCTGCGGAAGAATTCCTCGGGCAGATCCTCGGTAACGAAGTTGCACATCAGGCGGCCTGCGTCTTCCACAGTGCACCACTCGAGCATGCCGTTAAGGGGCACGTGGTACATGATGGGCTCCATGTTGTGCAGGATGGCGGGATACAGGATGCCGCTCTGCCGCATCACGACCCAGTGCTTGATGCCGCTTTCAACGAAAACACGCTCAGCCATGACCTTTGAAATGGCATAATGGTCGTAAACGGAGATCTTGATCGGATCGCCGCAGCGGCCCCAGTGGATGGGAGTGTTGCGGTCGCCGGTTTCGGCAACGGAACCGATGTAGCAGACCTTGATGTCATCCTTGTTCGGCTGTTCAAGAACGGCTTTGCAGATGTTTTCAGCTGCGCCCACGTTGACCTTTCTGGTGGAATAGGGCTTATAGTCCGCCGCAGGAGAAACCATGCCGCCGATATGCAGCACGTAATCCGCGCCGGTAATACCCTTCAAAATCGCGTCGTAATCGAGGAAATCGCCCCAGATGATCTCAACGTTCTTTTTGCCCATATAGGGCTTGAGCATATCTTTGTTCTTTTCGCTGGGACGCGCAAGGAAGTTGATCTTAACGTCCTTCTGCCTATAAAGCTCTTCAAACGCCGCCCATCCCATGTTGCCGGTGCCGCCGGTAAGGAATACAGTTTTCATAACGTTTCACCCTTCTATATTATTGTTGAAATAACGAACCGATCAGATGGAGATCTCCATCGCCGTATCGTACAGCGAAAGATCGATGCTCTTCGTCATATTGAGCGCTTCAAAGATATCGTAATCAAGGATCTGTTCCTTCTGCATGGCCACCACGCGGTTGCCGATACCGTTGAGAAGCAGGTGCGCGGCGTAAGAACCCATCTGGCTGGCCACGACACGGTCTTTGCACGAGGGCGAACCGCCGCGCTGCACGTGACCAAGCACCGTTGCGCGGGATTCCACGCCGAGATTATGCTCAACAAATTTGGCAAGCGCGCCCACGCCGTTGATGCCCTGCGCCACGAGCTTATCGTTTACGCCTTCGGCCACCACGATGATAAAGTGCTCTTTACCGGTCTTCTGCGTGCGGCGCATGCGCTCGATGATGTCTTTCTCGATGCTGAATTCCATTTCGGGGATCAGGATGGAGGTTGCGCCCACGGCGATACCGGCGTTCAGCGCAAGATAACCGGCTCTGCGGCCCATGACCTCAACGATAAAGCAGCGGTCGTGCGATTCGGTGGTATCCCTGATGCGGTCCACCATATCCATAATGGTGTTCAGGCACGTATCGTAACCGATGGTATAATCGCAGCAGGCGATGTCGTTATCAATGGTGCCGGGCACGCCGACGCAGTTGATGCCGCGCAGGCTCAGATCTCTGGCACCGCGGAACGATCCGTCGCCGCCGATCACCACGATCCCTTCGATACCGGCGTCTTTGCAGACCTCAATGGCCTTCTGCATGCCATCTTCGGTGCAGAATTCCTTGCTTCTGGCGGAATAAAGCATTGTGCCGCCGCGATGAATGATATCCGATACGCTTCTGAGGTTCATCTCGAACATATCGCCCTTCATCAGGCCCGCGTACCCGCGGCGGATACCGAGCACGCGCGCCCCGTTTTCGCATCCGGTTCTTACAACGGCTCTCACTGCGGCGTTCATGCCGGGGGCGTCGCCGCCGCTGGTCAATACAGCAATCGTTTTCATATCGTCCTCCAAAAATGCTTTTTATTACAATAATGTAATTATAATATATTTTTTCGCTGTCAAAGTCAACAGTTTTTTCACAAACCGTTATTTATCGGCGAACAACCACATTGGGCGCGCCGAGCAGCCTTACGAGCCCCTTTACCAGCGCAGGATCGTCCGACGTGGATATGCCCGTGGCGTAATCCTTGGCCTTGCTGTCGTCATAAAACAGCACCAGCGGGAGCGGGCCGTCAAAAATGCTGCACATCTTTTTCGCGCGTTCGCATTCCAGCGAAGCAGCCGACGGCACTCTGAGATAAACGCCCTTATACGCCTTTTTGCCGTTTTGCGGCGCGTTCTGCGTCTGCGCGGCAGGCGCGGACGTGGCGGCGGGCGCGGGAGCCGGTTGGGGACGTGCCGATGATACGGGCTCTGCAGACGGTTCTTCCGCGGCGGAGCTTTCCTCTGCCCGCATTGAAACGGCGCTGCGTTTGAGATCGTATTCGAGCTCCGGGAGCTTATAATCTTTCAGGATCACCTCGTCGTCGGGGATCTGATCGAGCGGAATGATGTTTTCGCACAGGAGCTTCGGCACCTCGTCGTCTTTCAACGATACTTTACCGTACAAAAGAACGATATCGTCCTCAACAAGGAGCTCGCCGATTTTATCGTACATTTTTGGGAAAACCATGCACTCCACGCCGCCGTAAACGTCCTCAAGGCTCAAAAACGCCATGGTCGTATTGCTTTTTGTGATTTTTTTACGGACCGTGGAAAGGATGCAGAGCAGACGCACGGTATCCCCGTCGTGATAAGGCGTATCCGGATCGTCCAGAGAGGACCCTGTGATATCGGTGGTTTTGGCGCAGTGCAGCAGGCGGCTGAGCTCCATATGCTCCGCGACCGGATGTCCGGACATATAGATGCCCGTGGTGAGTTTTTCGCCCTGCAGCAATTCTTTCGATGAAAGCTCCTCAACCTCCGGCGGTTTTACCTCAACGGCGGCAGCAAGCGAAGCGCTGAGATCGAAGAAACCGATCTGCCCGTCTATTTTGTTCTTTTTGTCGTTTTCGAGCTGAGACAGGATATCGTCGATCATCAGCAGCATCTGGTTGCGTTTCAGTCCGAAGCAATCCAAAGCGCCGCTTTTTATCATGTTTTCAAGCGACCTGCGATTGAAATCCTTGCCATAGCAACGCTTGCAGAAAGAATAATAGCTTTCAAACGGACCGTTCTCTTCCCTTTCGGCCAATATTGTTTTGATCACGCCGCCGCCGAGATTCTTTATGGCGAGAAGGCCGAAGCGCACGTTGTCCCCGGCAACGGTGAACGTTTCCTGCGATTCGTTCACGCTGGGCGGCAAAACCCTGAAGCCGAGCGTGGTCTGGCATTCGTTGATATACCCCACCACTTTATCTGTGTTATCACGCACGCTGGTGAGCATCGCGGCCATAAACTCCTGCGGGTAATAATAGCGAAGCCACGCCGTTTGATACGTCAGAAGAGAATACGCGGCGGAATGCGACTTGTTGAACGCATAGGATGCAAAGGAAGCCATGTCGTCGAATATCCTGTTCGCAGCCTCTTCGCTCACACCGCGCTTCAGGCATCCGTCGCACTTTGAACCGCCGTCGGTACCGTCGGAGCCGTGAATAAAATACTGCTTCTGCTGCGCAAGAACCTCCGGCTGTTTTTTCGCTACGGCGCGCCGGACCATATCGGCGGCGCCCATAGAATATCCCGCCAGCTCGCGGAAGATCTGCATAACCTGCTCCTGATAAACAATGGTGCCGTAGGTGACGTCGAGGATCGGTTTCAGTTTCGGTGTGTGATATTTAATGGATTCGGGGTGTTTGCGATTTTCGAGATACGCAGGGATGAAATCCATCGGTCCGGGACGGTATAACGCGATCACGGCGATGATATCTTCAAGATTGTGCGGTTTCATGTTGATCATCAGAGACCGGATGCCCGCGCTTTCACACTGGAACACCCCGAAGGTACCGCCTTCGCCGAGCATTTCGTAAACCTTGGGATCGTCCACGTCGATCTTCATGATATCGAAATCCGGATCTTTTTTATGGATCATGTTCACCGCGTCCGTGATAACGGTAAGGGTGCGCAGACCGAGAAAGTCCATTTTGAGCAGTCCGAGTTTTTCCACCCAGCCTTTATAATACTGCGTTACAACGGAATCGCCGCTGCGGAACAGCGGTACGTAATCGTCCACGGGCTTGTCGCAGATCACGACGCCGCAGGCGTGCATGCCTGTATTGCGGGGCATGCCCTCAATTTTGATCGCGGTATCCACCACGCGCTTCACGAACGGATCGGCGTCGTACATCTTTTTCAGATCGGCGCTGCTCGTAAGCGCTTTTTCGATGGTCATATCGAGCTCGGCGGGGATCTCTTTCGTGATCGCCTGCGACTGGGAGATCTCCATCCCCAGAACGCGCGCGACGTCGCGGACGGCGCCCTTGGCCGCAAGCGTACCGAAGGTGGCGATCTGCGCGACATGATCGGCTCCGTAACGTCTGACGACGTAATCGATCACTTCCTGCCTGCGCTCATAACAGAAATCGATATCGAAATCGGGCATGCTGACGCGTTCGGGATTCAGGAAACGCTCAAACAGCAGAGAATAACGCATGGGGTCGATATCCGTGATGCCGCAGGTATACGCGGCGATACTGCCGGCGCCGGAACCGCGCCCGGGTCCGACCGGGATGCCGACGCTTTTTGCGTAGTTGATATAATCCCAAACGATCAGGAAATAATCGATGAACCCCATCTGATGGATCACGCCAAGCTCATAATTCAGACGGTCCATGTATTCCGGCGGGTAGTTTTCGCCGTAGCGTTTCACCATGCCCTCGTAACACATATTCTTGAAGAATTCAAAGTGATCCTGATTATCGGGCACCTCAAAGATCGGGAGCTTCGTGTTGCCGAACACAAACTCCACGTTGCAGCGCGCGGCGATCCGGTTGGTATTCTCCACCGCCTCGGGCACTTCGGGGAAAAGCGACGCCATTTCGTCGCCGGACTTCAGATAGAACTCGTCGGTCTGGAAGCCCATGCCCGTATCCTCTTCGATCGTGTGCTTTGTGGCAATGCATACGAGGATCTTCTGCACCTCCGCGTCTTCTTTGTTTATGTAATGCGCGTCGTTCGTGACCACAAGGCCGACGCCGATCTCCCGCGCCAGCTTGATGATTAAAGGATTGGAGCGCTTCTGCTCCTCAAGGCCGTGGTCCTGGATCTCAAGGAAATAGTTATCCTTCCCGAAAAGATCCCTGTACCATATGGCGGTCTCCTTCGCCTTTTCGTAATCGCCCTTCAGCAAGGCCTGCGGAATCTCGCCCGCAAGGCAGGCGGAAAGGCAGATGATACCCTCATGGTGTTTTTCGAGCAGTTCGTGATCGATACGGGGCTTTGTATAAAAGCCCTCGGTCCACGCGGCGGAAACGATCTTGATGAGGTTCTGATACCCCTCCTGATTTTCACAGAGCAGAATCAGGTGGTAGCGTTCGTTATCCAGCCCGTGGACCTTATCGAACCTTGTTCGCTGCGCCACATAGACCTCGCAGCCGATGATCGGATGGATCCCCTCTTTGCGGCATGCCTGATCGAAATCCACCGCGCCGTACATGGCGCCGTGATCGGTCATCGCAAGGGAGGTCATTCCAAGCTCTTTCGCGCGCTTTATCAGAGGCTTGATACGGCAGGCGCCGTCAAGCAGCGAATACTCGGTATGGACGTGCAGATGTGTAAATTCGGTCATTGCAGTTCCCCGTTCAGTTTTCTTTTTGGCCGTAATAGGCGTTTTTGCCGTGCTTGCGCAGATAATGCTTATCCAGAAGCCAGGAACTGATCTCTTTCTGCTGCGCGTTCAGCATAAATGTTTTATACGCCATATCGGCAACGATCTCGAGCCCGGCCGCGTTATACGCCGCTGTTTTCGCGTCTTTGCCCCAGCAGAACGGACCGTGCGATTTGATCAGCACGGCGGGCACGGCGTTCGGATCGATACCGTTCTCTCTGAAATGCTCAACGATCACAAGGCCGGTGTTTTTCTCATATTCCGTTTCGATCTCTTCGCGGGTCAGTTCTCTTGTGCAGGGCACGCTGCCGTAGCAGAAATCCGCGTGCGTCGTACCCAGCGCCGGGATCGGCATCCCCGCCTGCGCAAACGCGGCTGCCGTGACGGAATGGGTATGCACAACGCCGCCGATATCGGGAAACGCATTGTAGAGAACGGCGTGCGACGGCGTATCGGACGACGGCGAAAGGCTGCCGTCCACCTTGTTTCCGTCGAAATCCACCACGACCATGTGGTCGGGCGTAAGCGTATCGTAAGGCACGCCGCTGGGCTTGATGGCGAACACCCGTTTTTCTCTGTCGCAGGCGGAAGCGTTGCCCCAGGTAAAAGGAGCGATTCCGTAATCGGAAAGCAGCAGATTCGCTTCAAACGCCTTCTGTTTGATATACTCGTACATTATTTCTCCCCCTTAAACGATCTGATTCGCCGCCGCTGCCGCTTTCAGGCCGAGGCGGTATTTTTCAAGGTACGCATCGAACCCCGCGCGGTCGGCCGCGTCGGGCTGTTTCACACGCACCTCGGCGTCTTTGAACACACGGTTTTCAAGATAAGCAGGCAGCGTCTCACGCGGGGCTTTTTTGCGCAAATACTGCGCAAGGATGGCGATGCCCCACGCGCCGCCCTCCGCGGCGGAAGCCATCACCGCCACGGGCACGTTCAGCGCGGACGCCATCAGGCTCTGCGCCACGCCCTCCGTTTTGAACAGGCCGCCGTGCCCGAGAAGCTTCTCAATGGATACGTGTTCTTTTTCGGTAAGGATATCCATGCCGACCTTCAGCGCGGCAAAAGAAGAATACACGAGGCTGCGGCAGAGGTTTTCAAGCGTAAACGCCGCCTTGGGGGTGCGCACCAGCATGGGCCTGCCCTCTTCGAGCTCCAGTACGGGCTCGCCGGAAAACAGGTTGTAGGTGACGACCCCGCCCGCATCCTTATCGGCGCAGAGCGCTTTATGATAAAGCATATCGTATATCGCGCCCTTCTTCACGCTGCAGCCGAAAGCATCAAGCGTCCCGGCAAACAGTTTTACATAGGCGTCGATATCGGAGGTGCAGTTGTTGCAATGCACCATGGCCACCGGCTTGCCGTCCGGCGTGGTCACCATGTCGATCTCGGTATACACGTCGCCGAGCGCTTTTTCAAGCACCAGCATCGCAAATACGGAAGTACCGGCGGAAACATTGCCGGTTTTGGGCAGGATGCTGTTCGTTGCGGTCATGCCGGTACCGGCGTCGCCCTCCGGCGGGCAGCAGGGCGCGCCCGGAAGCAGATCGCCCGCGGGGTCCAGAAGCCTTGCCCCGGCGGCGGTGAGCTCACCGGCGGGCTCCCCGGCGACAAGCACCTGCGGAAGGATATCGCGCAGCTTCCACGGGAAGCCGTCGTTCCTGTGGAGAGAATCGTATTTTTGAACCATCTCTTCACAGTAATCGTTCGTTTCGCTGTCGATCGGGAACATGCCGGAGGCGTCGCCGACGCCCAGCACCCTGCGGCCGGTCAGCAGATAGTGGATATAACCGGAAAGCGTTGTAAGAAAAGCAATATCCTTTACATGCGGTTCGCCGTTCATGATCGCCTGCTCCAGATGCGCGACGCTCCAGCGCTGGGGGATATTAAAATGAAGTTCTTCCGTAAGCTTTTGGGCAGCCGCGGCGGTAATGGTATTGCGCCACGTACGGAACGGGGTGAGCAACCGGTCGTTTTTGTCGAACGGCAGATACCCGTGCATCATCGCGGAGATCCCGACGGAACCGATCTTTGCAAGGGTAACGCCGTATTCGGAAACGACCTGCGCTTTCAGCGCGGCGTATGCGGTTTGCAGCCCGAGGACCACCTTTTCCATCGGGTATGTCCAGACGCCGTCAACCAGATCGTTTTCCCAATCGAAATTGCCTGCGGCGATCAGCGCGCCGCTGTCGGCAAGCAGAACGGCCTTGATGCGCGTGGAGCCGAACTCCACGCCGAGCGATGTTTCACCGTTCAGAAGCTGCTGTTTTACTGCATCCATGATAATCTCCTCCTGTTAAGTTTTCGGCTTCACAACGGAAGCGTAAACGGTTTTATAAACGTGATAGATCACGAAGCCGGGATTTGACGCCGGCGGTTTTTTCAGGTTTTTGATCTGCGTATAATCCACCTCTGCCCTGCCGCTCTCACGCACGGAGGAGAACCATACGGCAAGCCCCGCTGCGTATTCGCAGTCTTCATCGGGCGGGGTCTCCCCTTCCGTACACAGCACCACGTGGGAACCGGGCGCTTTGTGCACGTGGAACCATAAATCGGTTTTCGCGGCGGTCTTCAGGCTCAGCCGGTCGTTCTGCAGATTATTGCGCCCCACCAGAACGCGGAACCCGCCCGGCGAACGGAATTCCAGCGGCGGCAGCGCGGCGGGCTTCTTATTCTTCTGCTGATTTGTATGTTTCACGAATCCCGTCTGGCGCAGTTCCTCACGGATCTCGGAGATCTCGGCGAAGGTCTCGGCGCGGCTCAGTTCATCCTGCACCGTCTGCAGATACGAAAGCTCGGCAAGGCCGTTTTCGATCTGTTCGGCGAGCACCTTCTTCGCGGTCTGCGCTTTTTTATATTCCTTATAATATTTCTGCGCGTTTTTCTGCGGCGAGAGCTCGGGAGAAGCCTTGATTTTCTTTATACGGTTTTCATCGTAATAGTTCTCGATCTCATATTCGGCGACGCCCTTCGGCAAAAAAGCGATATGCACGTTGATCAGCTCCGCGCAAACGCGTTTTTCTTCGATCTCAGCTTCGTCCGGCAGTTCGGCGCGGCGGACGTTCACCTTTTTTGCGGTGCGGTCCAGCAGCGTCTGTACCGTTCTGAACAGATCCTCCGCCTGTGCGCGGGCGCGCTGTTTCTTTTCGCGCTCGATATAGAAAACGTCCAACAGCGCCGAAAGGGACGCGCACCGGCAGAGCTTGGCGCTGTTTGCCATATAAGTAAGCGGAAGAAAGGAAAACGCCAGCAGTTCGCCGCTGCCGTCCGTTAAATAACACGGATCCGAAATACCCGTTTCAAGGATTTTTCTCAAGGCCGAAAGCTCCTTCAGCAGGCGCTCGAAATGCATATTGCCGAGGGTTTCCACAGCCCGGTCGCCCAGGCACACGCGGTAGGCGAATTCCTTTGAAAGCAGCGGAGAGAACCCGGAAAGCGTGTTGAGCAGCGCGCCCGAAAGATCTTTTTGCGGGAAAGACCGGATGCGGGATACGATATCCTCGTCTGATGATTCCAGCAGGTTCAGCTTATCCTGCGACGGCGGCAGACAGTACGGCCTTTGAGGCAAAACCTCACGAAAAGAAGATTTTGCGGCGTCGACCCGCTTCAGCGAGTCTATAATCACGCCGTCCGCATCCAGCAGGATGCAGTTGGAATACTGCGCCATGATCTCGATCACAAGCGTATAACCCACCCGGTCGCCGATCTCCGTGGAACCGTTCAGATCGATAAACAGGATACGGTCCAGCCCCTGCTGCCGGATCCCAGTGATCACGGCGCCCGTGAGGAGCTTGCGCAACAGCATGCACAGCATGGGCGGCTTTGCGGGATTCTCGGGGACGCTTTCGGTGAAATTGATCCGCGGCGCGTTACCGCCGACGGAAACGAACAGCTTTTTCGCGCCGGTACGGGACCTCAGCCCCAGCACCAGCTCGTATTTGGTGGGCAGATAGATCTTATCTATTTTCGAGCCGACCGCAAACGCGGAAAGCTCATGCTTTATCATGTGTAAAAATAAACCGTCAACAGCCATAATCAGTCTGCAAGCGTAAGAAGCGGGTTTTTGCCGGGGAATACGATAAATTCGGTTTGCGGGAAACGCGCCGACAGCATCTCGGCCAGTTTCGGCACGATGGGCGCCTCGGTTTCGTAATGCCCCGCGGCAAACAGAGAAACACCTATGGCGGCAGCTTCAAGAAAATCGTGGTGGTCCGCGTCGCCGGTAATCAGCGCAGTACATCCTGCGGATCTTGCCTCCCGGTAGAATTCTCCGCCGGAACCGGCGCAGACCGCGATCTTGCCGATCTCATTCAACGCGTCCATATACCTTACCGGCGCGTGCAGCGTATCATGCAGGTACCGCGCAAGATCGCCCGCGTTTCGGCACTGCGGCAGAAAACCGAAATTCAGGAACCCGTCGCAGATCGAAGGCCCGGCTTTCTCATAATCCATACCCAGCGTTTCGCAAAGGGTATCGTTCACGCCGCCGGGCGCGATATCCAGATTGGTGTGCGCCGAGATCACGCTGACATCGCCGCGGATCAGTTCGGTAAAGACCGACGGGTAAGCGATCTGCTTTACACCGCGGAAGATCACCGGGTGATGCGATACGATCAGCCCGCAGCCCTGCGACACCGCGTATGCTGCCGCCGCTTCGGTAAGATCGAGGCATACCAGCGCTTTTGCCGTCTCTTTTTCGGGCGTTCCCATGAGCACGCCGGAATTATCCCAGTCAGCCTGTTCCGAAAACGGGGCAAAGGAATCTATATATTCGTATACTTCAGATACTTTCATTGTTTTCTCCGTAATAATCCCGCAGAACACGGCGCAGCATGGCCTGCTCTTCGGGGAAACGTTCGGCTGCCCGGAGCGCTTCAAGGCGCGTATGCACCCACTGCAGTTGGCTCCGCACATACCGGGCGGCAGGTCCGTCCCGGCCCGGCAGGGAACCGAAATAATAATACCCTTCGGTTTTTGTGTTCGCAAGATCCATCCATACCGCGTCAAGCGCGAGATACACGCGGCCTTTCTCTGCGACACAGACCTCTGTATTTATCTGGAACCCGTTTTCGCACAGATAACGGCGCACGTCTTCGGCGTGTGTCATGGGCTGCAGAACAAGGTGCGTTTCTCTCCTGCGGACCCACGGCGCGGCAAGAAGAATCTCTTCGATCAGATTGCCGCCCATACCACAGATCACGATCTCATTCACTTCTTCCGGACGGTAGCTCTTCAGCCCGTCGGAGAGGCGCAGCTCGATCCGATCGCCGAGGCCGCAGAGCTCCACAGCCTTTTCTGCGTTGGCAAGCGGCCCCTCGCCGATATCGGAAGCGATGGCGCGGGGAATGATACCGTTTTGTACGAGATAGATGGGCAGATAGGCGTGATCCGTACCGATATCAGCCAAAGGCCCGCCGCCGCGCACAAGCGCCGCGACGGCAAGAAGCCTTTCGGAAAGACCGATCATCCGATATTCTCGAAATAGGCGTTCAGCTCGGCCACAAGGTCGTCGGCGTCCACGCCGTGCACCATGCAGGCTTCCTCAATGCTCTCCATACGGGAGGCGGGGCAGCCGAGGCAATGCATGCCCATGTTCAGGAAGAAGGGAGCGACCTCCGCATCCGCATCAAGGATCTCGCCGATCAGCGTTTCTTTTGTTACAACCATTTTTTCATTCTCCTTTCAGATAATCCGGCATGGTATAATCCGGTATGGTATTGGTTTGTGAAATAATATACACGGGGCGGCTCTTTGTTTCGGTATATACGCGGGCGAGATATTCGCCGAGAATGCCGAGGAACATCAGAAGCACGCCGCCGATAAAGAACATTGCGCTGAGGATCAGCGGCAGCGTTGCGTTATAATCAAGAAGGATCAGGTATTTTACCAGCGCGTAGATCAGAAGCGCGAGTGTGATAAGAAAGAACAGCCCGCCGCAGACAAAGCTCAGCTTCAACGGCATGTTTGTATAGCCAAGAATACCGTCTACCGCGTAACGGAACAGCTTTTTGATAGACCATTTCGTCTGCCCTGCGGCGCGTTCACGGTTTTCGTGCTCGATCCATTTCACATTGAAACCGACCCAGCTGAAAATACCCTTTGAAAAACGGATCTTCTCGGGCATTTCAAGCACGGCTTCCACCACTTTTTTGCGCATGATCCTGAAATCCTGCGCAGAATCGCTGATGTTCACTTCGCTCACTTTGTTGCTGATCTTATAGAACGTGTTTGAAAGGCTGCTCTTCAGGCGGGATTCCCCTTCCCTGTCCACACGCTTCGCCGCGGCGACGTCGTAGCCCTCTTCATCCACGTAACGCAGCATATCCACAAGCAGCGACGGTGAATGCTGCAGATCGGCGTCCAGAATGCCGATGTAATCGAATTTCACCGCGTATTTCATGCCGGCAAGCATCGCAGCCTCTTTGCCGAAATTACGTGAAAAGGAAATATACTTTACAGAAGGATCCATCTGCGCCAGCGTTTGAAGGATCGGCAGCGTTTTATCAGTGCTGCCGTCGTCAACAAACACGAGCTCGCAGGAATACGACGCGTTTAATGAAGATATCACTTTTGTGACCTCGTCGTAAAACAGACGAATCACATCCTGTTCGTTATAGCACGGAACAACAAGCCCAAGCGTTTTCATTTTTTCGCCTCCTCGATCATTCTGATCAGTTCTCTGCCTGCGGCGGCCATAAACCGGAGCCCGGCAGGGTAAAGCGTAAGCGGCAGCTTCTTAAGAAGGAAATTATCCGCTTCCAGCGTGATATCGCCGGCATAGCCGATTTCGGCGAAGGAGGCGGCGATCTCATCCCACGGCAGCCTGCCGGTAAAAGGACAGGTGTGCGAATCGTGGACGTAATCGTTATCGTGGATATGCACGCAGGTCAGGCGTTTCGCCCCGAGCGTTCTGATAAACGGCGCCTCATATTCATGTACAAGCCCAATGTGGCCGATATCAAGACATACGGTGAACCAATCCGGATCGAGGCTGTCGGCGTAATCGGCAAGCTCCTCCGCAACCGAGCAGACGTTTGGAACGATGGTTTCACTGCGTCTGTCGTGCCCCCACATGTTTTCAAGCGCGATCTTCACTCCGGCGCGTTTTGCCGCGGGAAGAAGAGCGTTGTACATCTCGAGGTTCTGTTCTTTCTGACGTTCGGGGAACACCACCGGATGGACGACGATATTTTTAACGCCCAAAATGCCCGCCGCCTCAATGGCGCGCAGAAGCATGGGGCGGATACGGCGGTTATAGTCTTCATTCCCCACAACGTAAGACGGAAACGGAGCGTGCGCCTGATTGAAGAATACGCCGCATTGCTCTGCGACGGCGAGGATCGCTTTTAGCCTGTTTTCGAACCCGTCTTCATAGATCCAGCGGTTCGGCTCGTTGTCGAACATTGAAAAATCGAGCGCGTCAAATCCGGCTTCGGCAATCATCCGCACCGCCGTTTCGTGCGGAAACATCTGGGCGGAGGCGTCCGTTTGCGTAGACAGTATCATATTCGTTCTATCCTTTCTTCAGCAATCGTCGGGGACGTCCAGAAGCACCGCTTCGGCGCTTTTGATGCCGTCCACCGCGGCGGAAACGATCCCGCCGGCGTACCCTGCGCCTTCGCCGCAGGGAAAGATCCCTTTCACGCTTGCCTGCCTCAATTCATCGCGGACGATGCGCACCGGCGAGGAGCTGCGGCTTTCGGGGGCGGTAAGCACTGCTTCGGGCATGGCGTAACCTTTCAGCTTTTTATCAAACGCCGCGATCGCAAGAGCGATATTATCGGTGACCGCGGCGGGCAAAACCTTTCTGATATCTCCGGGAACGGCGCCTGTGGTGCACGTGGGCTTTACCGCGCCGAAACGCTTTGAGGGGACGCCGTTCAGAAAATCGCCCACGGTCTGCGCAGGCGCGGCGTAGCGTTCGCCCAGTAAAAACGCCTTTCGCTCGATCTCCCGCTGCAGGCGGATCCCCGCAAGCGGGTGCCCGTCTTCGATATGCTCCGGTTCGATCCCCACAAGGATCGCCGCGTTCGCGTTTTCGCCGTCGCGCGCGTATTCGCTCATGCCGTTCACCACGGTCATCTCCGCCTCAGAGGAAGCGCACACCACGGTACCGCCGGGGCACATACAGAACGTGTAGCCGCCGCGCCCGTGGGGCGGGTGGTTCGCAAATTTGTAGTTTGCCGCGCCCAGCCGCGGATCGTTCCAGAATCTGCCGAACAGCGCTTTGTTGATCATTTCCTGCGGGTGTTCGATACGCACGCCCACGGAAAAAGCCTTCTTCTCCATCGTAAGCCCCGCGCGGTAGAGCATGTCGACCGTATCGCGGGCGGAATGGCCGATGCAAAGCAATACGCAGTCGGTTTCGAGATCGTGCTGACTTCCGGCTTTATCTTCATACGAAATGCCCTGAATAAATCCGTTCGCGGCGTAAATACCGGTCAGTTTGCAGCCGAAGCGCACTTCCCCGCCGAGACGGATGATCTCCTGCCGCATATTCTTTACCAGCGGCTTCAGGCGGTCGGTGCCGATGTGCGGGTGCGACGAATAAAGTATCTGCTCCGGCGCGCCGAATTTCACAAAGGTTTCAAGCACATAGCGGCAGCGCTCGTCCTTGATGCCGGTGGTGAGCTTGCCGTCCGAAAAGGTGCCGGCGCCGCCCTCGCCGAACTGCACGTTGGAATCCGTATTCAGCCGCCCGGACGTCCAGAACCCCGTCACGTCGCGGGTGCGTTCGTCCACGTCGTTTCCCCGTTCGAGCACAAGCGGCGACAGCCCCGCCTGCGCCAGAATATACGCCGCGAACATCCCTGCGGGGCCGAAGCCCACGATAACGGGACGAAACGCGGAATTGCGCCTTACGGCAGGCAGTTCGTAACGATACGTCTCGGCGATAAAAACCTTGTTCGGAAGGAACCGCGCGGCAACTTCACTCTCGTTCAGATCCGTTTCGGCGTTCACCGAATAGATCATTCGTATATTGTTTTTTTGGCGGGAATCGATGGATTCCCTGAAGATCTCGAACCGCAGGATATGACCGGCGCTTACGCCGATCTGTTTCGCGGCAGCCTCGCGGATATCCTCCGCCGAAGCGCCGAGCCCTACCGAGATCTCGTTGATACGAAGCACTTATTCTATCTCCCTGATACAGTTCATTCCGGCGACCGCGCCGGAGGTCCACGCCCATTGCAGGTTATATCCGCCGCACGTGCCGATGATATCGATCATCTCACCGCACGCGTACACGCCGGGCATTTTTTTCATCTGAAGCGTATCTGTAAGTTCAGAGGCGCGAATACCGCCGCGCATCACCTGCGCGTTTTCAAATCCGCGCAGCGCGCCGACGGGATACGTTTTTGCCTTGCATAAGCCCAGAAGCCCGTCCGCCTGTTTTCTCGTCATATCGCCGAGCGGCGTCTGCGGATCGGTTTCTGATTCTTTCAGAAAATACTGGGCCAGCGCCTTCGGCGTCAGTCCCGTTAAAAACACGATCGCAGGCATGTCCGGCCGTGATTTTTTCATTTTCTCAAAATGCGCGCGCAGCTCGGAAAAAGCAAACGCAGGAATACTGTCCGCCGTTAAAGCGTACGCTCCGTTTCGGATCGCTTCCGGTTCGGCATAACAGGAAAGCTCCATAGCCGCGATGCCGGATATGCCGTATTCGGTATATTGGATCTCACCGGCGGCGCAGGCAAGCGTTTTTCCGTTCTTTGAAAGCATAAGCTCTCCGGCGGCGCGGATCCCCTTCAGGCTTTTCGTGAACCCTTTGATCTCAAACGCCGTAAGCGCGGGATAAAAAGGAGCGCAGCCGATCCCGGCAGCGGCAAGAACGGAAAAGACACCGTCTGTATGCTGTTTTGCGGAGCCGGCCTTTCCGCCGACGGCAAGGATCGCTCTGTCGGCAAAAATATCTTCATTCAGCAGATATCCGTCCGGCGTTTTGCGGATCGACGAGATCTTTGTATCAACGGATTGCCTGATCCCGAGCCGGGCGCATTCCGTCAGGAGCGCATCCAGAACGGACGCGGCCTTCCTGCTGTAAGGATAGATCCTCCCCGCTTCATCCGAAACGGTGAGCAGCCCGAGGGACGCAAAGAACGACAGCGTTTTATCACGGTCGAACAGCGGATAGATCCGATCAAACAGACCTGTTTCTCCGAAATAGGAAGCGGAAGAGATCTGTTCGTTCGTCAGATTGCACCGTCCGTTGCCGGTAACAAGGATCTTTTTGCCAACACGATCGGCAGCCTCATACAAGGTGATATTCACTTTTCTGTTCCGTACGGCGGCCTCGTTTGCGGCAAAGATCGCGGCGGTCAGCCCCGACGCCCCGCCGCCGATCACGGCGATATGAAGCGGATGCTGCAAAATACTACTCCTCTTCCTGCGTCAGCTTGCTGAGCGCCTCCTGCAGTTCTTCGGTTTTTCCCATAGCCTTCAGAAGACGGATCTGCGCAAGGAACATGCGCTCATCTTTCGGCAGACTGCGCATATCCGCTTTCTCGGGCGGATCCGCAGGGCCGCTGCACATATGCAGCACATCCGAAGTGTTGAACGCGTTCAGATCTTCGTTATAAATCACGGCAAGCTGCTGCAGCTTGCTGATCGGCACCATCACCTTGCCGGTCTCGTAACAGGTATACGTTGACCGGTCCACGCCGAGAAGCTCGGCCACCTGCTGCTGCGTAAGGCCAGCCTCTTTCCGGAAGGAGATCAGTTTATCTTTCATTAACATAACGGCATCACCCAAACCCGCATAAAATCATTTCAGCCCCAGAAGCTCTGAGGCGTCAAGATCCAGTATTTCACAGAAAGCGGCAAGCTCGTAGTCTTTTACGTTGCGCTGCTGCCCCTCGATCTTGGAAAGAGAAGAGGAACTCATCTCGATCCCCCGGAGCTGCAGCTTTGTGAGCAGATCCTTCTGCCGCAATCCGCATTCCTTTCTGCGCTGTAAAAGCTTTTCTCCGACGATGTTTCTGTCGCCGGAGATCTCTTTTCTTATCCTCAAAAAAATCACCGCGTTTATTTTACCATATGCGGCGGGCCATGTCAAATAATAATAT
>JAFRSZ010000336.1 GCA_017439205.1 Clostridia bacterium | reverse complement strand
TCATTTTTCATTTTTCATTTTTCATCAAAGTTTTCCCTGCCGTAAGCGGCCCGAATAAGAAATGGACACAAAGATACTAAAGATCTCAGACCCCGCGGCCTGCAGAGCCAAAGTGGAAGAAGCCGCGGCCCTGCTGCGGGCGGGCGAAGTGGTTGCCATCCCCACCGAAACGGTTTACGGGCTGGCAGCCGACGCCTTTAACCCGGCGGCGGTCAAAAAAATATTCGAAGCCAAGGGGCGTCCGCAGGATAACCCCCTGATCGTGCATCTGGCGGACGCCCGGCAGCTTGAGAGCGTGGCGAGGGAGATCCCCGAAGCCGCCCGTCGGCTGTACGCGCGGTTCTCGCCCGGGCCGCTCACCGTGATTTTGCCGAAGCGCGACACGGTGCCGGACGCGGTGAGCGCGGGGCTCGACACCGTGGCGATCCGCATCCCGTCTCACCCCGTGGCCAACGCGATCATCCGGGCGGCGGGCGTGCCGCTGGCCGCCCCCAGCGCGAACCTTTCGGGCTTTCCGAGCCCCACCGGCGTTACCGACGTGCTGGACGACATGACCGGCCGCGTGTCCGCCATCGTGGACGGCGGCGACAGCGAATGCGGCATCGAGAGCACCGTGGTGAGCCTCGCCGTATCCCCGCCGCGGCTTTTGCGTCCCGGCGTTATCACCGCCGAACAGCTCAGGGAAG
The DNA here is from genome assembly GCA_017439205.1 of Clostridia bacterium. Taxonomy (GTDB): domain Bacteria; phylum Bacillota; class Clostridia; order Oscillospirales; family Acutalibacteraceae; genus RUG806. The sequence continues at coordinate 4,767 of JAFRSZ010000336.1, read as the reverse complement.
AGCTGCCGGATCTTGTAATCGACGACGCGGTGCTGCACCCGATGAAGGCGGGCGAAGCGGCCGCCTCCCCGGGCATGAAATACAAACACTACGCGCCGAAAGCGCAGATCTCGATCGTGCGGGGCGGGCAGAAGGAGTTTTTCCGCTATGCCGCCGCGCATAAAAACGAAGCGGATACGCTGCTCGTTTTTGAAGAAGACCTGCCTCTGTGCCCGATCAGGGCCGTTGCCATGGGCAAAGAAAACAAACCCCTGACGCAGACCGCGCGCCTGTTCACGGCACTGCGGGAGCTGGATAAGATGGGGGCGCAAACCGTATTCGCGCGGTCGCCCGCCCCCGTGGGCGTGGGTCTCGGCGTGTGCAACCGCCTGTACCGCGCGGCGGGCTTCCGTTTCTTGAACGACGGGCCGAAGATCCTCGGCGTGTGCGGACAGACAGGCGCGGGCAAGAGCACCGTTTGCGCGCTGCTCAGAGAGAAAGGCATGGAGATCGTGGATACGGACCTGCTTGCCCGCAGGATCGTGGAGCCCGGCAGCCCGGTGCTGCAGACTCTCGCCGAAGCGTTCGGTGAAGATATTCTGCTGCCAAACGGCAGCCTTGACCGCAAAGCCCTCGCCGCCAAAGCGTTCGCTTCACCCGAACAGGCGAAGAAATTAAGCGGCGTTACACACCCCGCCATCTGCTCTCTGGCGCTGGCGCAGGCGGAGGAGGCCAAACGGCAGGGCAGATGGGCCGTGATCGACGCGCCGCTGCTGTTTTCCGCAGGGCTCGATCGATACTGCGACCTCACCGTGAAGGTGACCGCCCCCGAAGAAGCGCGCCTGCGGCGGATCATGGCGCGGGACGGGATCGCAGAAGAGGCCGCCCGCAGACGCATCGCAGTACAGGCGAAAGAGGACTCCCTTTCCGAAAACGCGGATCATATCATTGAAAACATGATCCCGGCGGAAACGGAACGCAGGGTAGAAGAATTGCTTCTTCAATTCGGATTTCGGAATTCGGAATTCTGATTGTTTGAATTCTTCGTTCCTGCGGTTTTCGGAAAGATACATATTCTGTCATTCATTGTATATCTGATATAAAGGAGAAAAGGTATGGAAACCGAAGAACTGAAAGAAAAACTGTTTTACGAGGCGCCGCACGCCTCGGCAAAAATGACGGCGGAGGAGATCGACGAGGCGGACAGCTTCTGCGAGGGCTATATGAGCTTTCTGGACGCCGCCAAAACCGAACGCGAAGCAGTGGAGCAGGCGGTGGAACTGGCCGAGATGAACGGCTTCACGCCTTACGTGCCCGGCAGGATCTACTCCGCGGGCTCCAAGATCTACTATAACAACCGCGGCAAATCCATCATTCTTGCCGTTACGGGCGAAACCGGCCTTTCGGACGGCGCGCGCATCATCGCCGCGCATATCGATTCCCCGCGGCTGGACCTGCGTCCCAACCCGCTGTACGAGCAGGACGGCGAAGCCCTGTTCAAAACCCACTACTACGGCGGCATCAAGAAATACCAGTGGACCGCCATCCCGCTCGCGCTGCACGGCGTGATCGTGAAGAAAAACGGGACCACGGTAAAGGTGCGCGTGGGCGAAGACGACGGCGACCCGAAATTCGTGATCTCGGATCTGCTGCCCCATCTGGCCGCCGAGCAGATGAAAAAGACGATGGCCGAGGGCGTCGCCGGCGAAGATCTGAACGTGATCGTAGGCTCCCGCCCCTTCGACGGCACCCTTGAGATCTCCAACAAGTCCCAGAACATCCGGCTGAACGTGCTGAACCTCCTGTTTGAAAAGTACGGGATCACCGAGGCGGATTTTCTGAGCGCCGAACTGGAGATCGTGCCCGCCTTCAAGGCCTGCGATATCGGCTTTGACCGCTCTCTGATCGGTTCCTACGGGCAGGACGACCGCGTATGCGCTTATCCGGCGCTGATGGCGCTGCTGGATACCGAGCTGCCCCGCCATACCACCCTGTGCGTGCTCTCCGATAAAGAAGAGATCGGCAGCGAGGGCAACACAGGACTCAACTCCGCTTATATGGCGTATTTCATCAAGGCGCTCGCCGCCGCCGAGGGGCTGGACGGCGAAGCTGTGCTCAGCGCGAGCAAGTGCCTCTCCGCGGACGTGAACGCCGCGTTCGACCCCAACTTCCCGGGCCCGTTTGAGAAAAACAACACCTCGTATCTGAACAAGGGTGTGGTCGTGACCAAATACACCGGCGTCCGCGGCAAGGCCGGCTCTTCGGATGCTTCCGCCGAGTTTCTGGCGGAGGTGCGCCGTCTGCTGGACGATGAAAACGTCGTTTGGCAGATCGGCGAGCTTGGCAAGCTGGACGCGGGCGGCGGCGGCACCGTGGCAAGGTTCGTGGCCTCCCTGAACATCGACGTTGTGGACGTGGGCGTGCCGGTGATCTCGATGCACGCGCCGTTTGAGGTCGTTTCGAAGCTGGACGTTTACTCGGCGTATCGGGCGTTTTATACGTTCTACCAGAGCTGACGAAGTTTTCAGTAAATTGGAATTTAAACCTATTCTGACTCCCGACTGATTCAGGAGGTGCCTATGTACATTATCGATCCGAAATGCTACGGCGGCGTGTTTGTGCTGCCGAAAAGCTTAACCGACGAATTAAAGCTCGCCTCGGGCGGGTACGTAAAGGCGCTGGTGTTTGCGTTCGCGAACGCCGGTACGCCGCTGGACGCCGCCGCGGTGGCGGAAGGCGCGGGGCTTTCCGAGGCCGACGCCGCCGACGCGCTGCGGTACTGGGCGGAGAAGGGGTTTCTGACCGATCCCGAAAAAGAAGCGCCTGCGCCCGAAGCCGCGGCGCCCGCAAAGGCGGAACCGCCCGCGAAGTCCGCAAAGGAGCTCGTGGACCTGAAGCCCACAAAGCCCTCGTACGAAACCATCTGCAACCGGCTGAACGAAGACGCCGCCGTGCGGGAGCTGTTCGGCGAGGCGCAGCTCAAGCTCGGGCGCACCATCGGCACGGCGGACCAGGCAAGCCTTTTGCTGCTCTACGATTATTACGGTCTGCCGGCGGAGGTGATCCTCGCCGTATGCGAATACGCCCGCATCCACAAGAAAGAGCGCAACATGGGCTATATCTACACCGTGGGCGCGGACTGGAGCAAGCGCGGCATCGATTCGCTGGAGGCCGCGGACGAAGAACTCAAACGGCTTGAAAACGTGAATACGAACTGGACGTCCTTTGCAAAGCTCACCGGGCTCAGAAACGCGAATCCCACGCCCGCGCAGCAGAAATATCTGGCGCTGTGGCTCGGCGACTGGGGCTTTACGATGGAGATGCTGGGCCTTGCCAACGAAGAAATGCTGAAAAACACCGGCAAGGTGAGCTTTCCGTATCTGAACAAGATCCTCTCCACGTGGAAGAACGCCGGGGTGGACACGCCCGAAAAGGCCGCCGCACGTGAGAAAAAGTTCCGTGAGGACGCCGTCGCCGCCGCCGCGGAAAAGCAGACCGCCAGAGCCGCGCAGAAGCCCGCGGCGAAAAAGAACAAAACCGCGTATGAGAATCCCGCGTCCTACGATATGGACCGGGCGGAGCATAAAATGAACACCACCGTACCCAAACTCAAAAAGAAGGAGAAACGCTGATGATCTATTCCAACGAACTGTTTGACGAGGCGCGGGAGATCATTGACGCACGCCGTCAGGAAGCGGAGGCGCAGACCGCGCTGCGGCTGGCTGCCTTTGAAAAAAAGGAGCCGCGTTACAAAGAGCTGAAGCAGGAGATGATCGACGCCGTGCGCGAGGCCGTGGCGGCGGTGAATCTGGACCGTGAAAGCGCTGAAAAGCTGCTGATAAAGCAGCGCGACCGCAACCTGAACGCGCAGAAAGAGATCAAAGAGCTGCTGCGCGCTCACGGGCTGCCGGAGGACTACCTCGAAACGAAATACACCTGCCCCAAGTGCGGCGATACCGGCTGCGTCGGCATCGAGCTGTGCTCCTGTTTTACCGAGCTGCTGCAGAAGCTGGCGTTCGACGAAGCGAACAAGCTCTCGCCGCTGCGGTTCTGCACGTTTGACGATTTCCGGCTGGACTATTATTCCGACGAGGTGATCGAAGAATACGGCTGCTCGCCCAGAACACGCATGAACGATATCCTCACGCTGTGCAAAGAATATGCAGCCGATTTCGATACGACCTCGCAGAATCTCTATATGTGTGGCGAAACCGGCCTCGGCAAGACCCACCTCTCGCTGGCCATCGCGGGCGAGGTGATCAAAAAGGGGTACCGTGTGCTGTACAATTCGGCGCAGAACATCTTTAACACGCTGCAGAAGGAATACTTCGGCAAAACCGAAAACCGGGGCAAATATGAATCCATGGTACTCGAATGCGACCTGCTGATCATCGACGACCTCGGCGCGGAGTTTTCTTCACAGTTCACCGACGCGGCGCTGTATAATATCATCAACACGCGCATCAATATGCGCCTGCCCACCGTGATCAGCAGCAATCTCTCGCCCCGGCAGGCAGAGGAGCGGTATACAAGGCGCATCTCTTCCCGCATCATCGGGGATTACCTTTGCCTGCGCTTCATCGGCGGGGATATCCGCCAGCTGAAGACGGAGGAGTGAGTAACGGCAGATTGGAATTTGTCGGGCTATGCCCGACAGCGATATGAATTCCTTTCGAAATTCGCGATATATCCCTTCGGGATGCGAGATGCCTTCGGCGCGATATGTCCCTTCGGGACGAGAAAAAGGAATTCATATCATATCGCACGTGAGCGTACGCGAGCGTATAT
>JAFRSZ010000335.1 GCA_017439205.1 Clostridia bacterium | reverse complement strand
GGTCGTTCAGCTCTTCGTTCAGCGCTTCTTCTCCGCTGTTTGTTGCGGTGTTCAGCACTTCTTCTCCGCTGTTTGTTGCGGTGTTCAGCGCCTCGTCGGCGGTTTCCTGAAGGGTATCGTTCGTATCGGGATTTCTGATCTCATCACTCATGGAATGGACCTCCGTTAAATTGTTAAAATTCATATTAACATATTTAACTTAAAATTACAATAAAAATATTTTATACATTATTTTTGGAAGCTTTAGCCCAAAAGATTATTATGATTCAGAAGCCGATTCCGTTGTTTTACCCGTTTCGTTTGATCTGTTTTTGTTGAGAATGCAGGAAAGTATTAAAACCGCGCCGCAAACAAGAATGATAATTCCGAGATATAACGCGATGTCAATAAAAATGTATTCTTTTGTTTCGCCTAAGTTTTTCAGAAGCATGTATTCGGTGCTCTGCTGCTGATTACGGCTGAATACGATCAAAAGAGTGCCGACGGCCAGACTCACTGCCCCGCCTGCGATCCCAATATTCTTTGTGTTTGATTTGGAAACGAGCTTTGAGATCCATAACAGAATCATAAAAAACGTTAATGCTGCGGCAGTGACGCAGATCACAAGCGGCCAGTTTACTTCATGCAGACCGGCGATGTCCCAGTTGCCGGTTTCGGCGTTCTGGAGCTTCGAGAACACGGCGGCAACGTCAAAAATCACGCCCGCGGCAAGGATCAGCCCCGCGAGAACGCCGAATACCGAAACGGCGCTCTTTTCTTTCCGCGCCAGACGTACCGGCTGGTCGGAACGGAAATCGAGCGTGGAGCCGAGATAGTACGCGGCGATCAGCAGAACGACGGTTTCGGGGATCATATAGGTGGCGTTGTAGGCGAACGAATAGATCAGCGCGTCGGCGGTGGGGATCGAGAGCCCCGCCCACACGGTGGCGCCGGAGATCACGTGGCAGGCGTAGCGCAGCAGGCACACGAGCAGCGAGCCGCACACCAGCGCGGGCGCCTGGTCTTTGAACGCCCTGCGGAATACGCCGCCGAACCCGAGAACGAGAAACGCGACGATATAATCCAGCAGGATCACCGCGAGTATGGATTGCCACGTGCTCACGTAGCTCAGCGTGTTCAGACCGAGCAGCTGCTGGATCACGCCGAAAATAAGGCCTGAAACAAGCCCTCTGCCGATCCCGTGGCGATAGGAGATGATAACGATGGGCAGCATCGACGCTACGGTAACGGAGCCGCCGTAAGGCAGCTCGGCGATCTTGATTACGCTCAGCATCGTGCCGATGGCGATCAGAATGGCGCTTTCCACCAGCGCCCTTGTTCCGGAAACTTTCATTCTGTTGTTCCTCCTTCAATCAAAAAACCGCACGCGGCAGCGTACGGTGTGTTTGCTCTGCAGTTTAACTCCCTACGCCGGTATTATCCATATCAGGTTCGAGGGTTCGGAATCGCTCCGTCTCAGCCTTTCGGCACCCCTGTTAAAACTATTAAAATGTATGTCACCTTTATTGTAGCACAAAAAACGGGATTGTCAAGGGGTTTCGGCCATGATCAGCAGCGTTCCCTTTTTAACCTCAATGCGCGCGGGCGCGCCGGTGAAGCGGTTGCTCACACCCAGCGCGAACGTGTTGGCGAGCGTGCCGTCGGTCAGCTCGTATTTCAGCCCCCGAATGGTCACGCCTTCCGAAACGTCCGTCCACGAGAACACGGCCGCCGCGCCGGCGCGTCCGGCGGGAAAGTCGATCGCGCCGTCCGTAAGGGCTGTCACGGTGAAGCCCGCGCCGTACAGCCTTGCCTCGCAGCCCTGCTGCGAGAGCCTTGCCAGCAGCGAATAGTTCGCGAGCGTGTGGTCCGGCCTCCCGCCCGTACCGCCCAGCAGGATGAAATCGGTGCAGCCGCGCTTCAGGCCCTCGGCCGCCGCGGCGTCCATATCGGTGACGTCCTTTTCAACCGGAAGGGTAACGCGGGGCATGCCGTCCGGCGGTGCGGTATCGAGCGAATCGAAATCGCCGATCAGCAGGTCCGGAACGATGCCGCAGGCGAGCATCTCTCTGAGGCCGCCGTCCGCGGCGATATAAAAGCAGTTTTTATCGTATTCGGGGCGGTACGCGTCGTATTCCCCCGCGCCGAAGATCACACAGGTTTTCATGGCAGCTCCCGTTCCGTTACCGCACGGTAGATTCCCGCGGCGTCTGCGGCGAATCTGTCGGGCTCGCATGCCTCCAGCTCGCCGGGTGCGGCAAAGCCGTAGCTTGCGCCCACGCTGAAAACGCCGGTCTGCTTCGCGGCGAGAATATCGCTTTCGGTATCGCCGATCATCACGGTTTCTTCTGCGCAAACGCCGTTTTCGGCCATCGCCCTGCGGATGTAATCGGCCTTTGTGGCCTTCGTATCCTGAAACGTGGTGCAGTAGTATTCCGAAAACAGCTCGGAAACGCCGAGCCGCTCGGCGATGGCAATCACGAAATCGCGCGGCTTGCCGGAGCATACGGCAAGCGTATACCCGTCCGCGCGCAGCGCCGCAAGTACTTCTTTGACGCGGGGGTACAGCACGGCCTCTTTCGTGCCCAGCGGGCGGTAGCGTTCGCGGTAGGCCTCCACCAGCGCCAGCGCCGTTTCATGGTCCGCGCCCATATACTTCTGAAAGGACGCGTACAGCGGCGGGCCCACGAAAGCGCGCAGCTGTGATTCGGCCGGGCGCGGCATGCCGAGCTTGTCCGCCGCGTAGCGGATGCAGTTGAATATGCCCTCGGAATTGTCGATCACGGTGCCGTCGAAATCGAACAGCAGCAGCTTTTTTTCAGGCATGGCGTTATTCCTTCCCGAACAGCGGCAGCACCGCAGCGAGGATGCGCTCATGTACCTGCTGTATTGTGCCGTCCGCGTTGATATATACGATGTTATCCTGATCGCGCAGCGCGTCGAACACCCTGCCGAACTGATCGGCCACGGCGGAGAGCGTTTCCGCCGTTTCAAAGATCTCGAGCTCCTCCGCTTTGCGGTTCGCACGGATGCGGGCGATGCACTTTTCGGGTTCCATGGTGAGGAACAGCGTCAGATCCGGCCGCGCGATCTCGGGGCAGCCGAAATGCATGTCCATGGCCCAGTCCATATCGGTGCCGCAGCCCTGATAGGCGAACGTGGAGTAATAATACCGGTCCAGTATCACGGCGTCGCCCTGCCTGAGATGCTTCAGAATGCCGTTTTCGGGATCGACGTTCTGGTTGATGCGGTCCGCCAGAAACAGGGCGGCGTCCGCCCAGGGGGAGCCGCTGAATTCCCCGGCAAGCCGTCGGCGCAAAAACCTGCCGGTGGGCAGCGACGAGGGCTCCGCGTCCGTAAACACCGTATGGCCCATCTGCCGCAGCGCCTGGGCCAGAAGCGAAAGCTGCGTGCTTTTGCCGGTGCCGTCCAAACCCTCGAATACAATGAATTTACCGTTCTCCATCTTTAACCTCTCATATCGTATAAACGGTCCGCCAGCGCGGCCATCTGCCGCATATCCAGCGTTTCCGCACGGGCGTCGGGCGGCAGCCCGAGGGACGAAAGCGCGTCGGCGACCGCCTGCCTGCCGAGGCCCAGTTCGCCGGAGAGCCCGTTTGCCGCGGTCTTCCTTCGGTGGGCGAACGCCGCCTTTACGGTGCGGAAGAACCATTCTTCGTCTTTCGTTTGCACGGGCGGTTCCGTTCGGCGGGTGAGCCGGATCACGGCGCTGTTCACCTTCGGCGGCGGTGTGAACGAACCGGCGTTTACGTAAAACAGCGTTTCGGCGTTTGCGTAATACTCCACCGCGGCGGTGAGCGCCCCGGCGTCCCGCTGGCCGAGCTTCGCGGTGATCCGATCGGCGGCCTCCTTCTGCACCATCAGCGTGAGGCTTTCAAAGGGCACGCCGCAGCCGAGCAGACGCATCAGCACCGGGGAGGTGATGTAGTAGGGCAGGTTCGCGCAGACGTGCAGCTTCTGCCCGGGGGCGAAGTATTTTTCCGCCAGCGCCCGAAGATCGGTTTTCATCACGTCCGCGTTTTCAACGAATACGTTGGTTTTGCCGTCCAGCGTTTTAGCCAGCACCGGCAGCAGGCGTTTGTCGAGCTCCACCGTTACAACGGTTTTCGCGGTTTTCGCCAGCTCCACGGTGAGCACGCCCACGCCGGGACCGATCTCGAGCACGCCGTCGGCCGGGCCGACGCCCGAGAGCGCTGCCATTTTCGGGCACACGGCGGGGTCGGTGATGAAGTTCTGCCCCAGCGCCTTTGAAAATGTAAAGCCGGCGGCGGAGAGAAGCCGCCGCACGGTCGTGATATCGGTCAGGTTATATTCCATAGATCTTTTGCTTGCAGGCTTCGTAGGCCGCGTCCCAGGGCGCTTTGTCCCCGGGATCGAACCGGGCGGGGGTGAAGCTGCGGGCGATCGCGGCGCGGGCTTCTTCCACGCCCTGCATGGCGCCCAGCGAAATGAGCTGCACCGCCACGTTGCCGAGCACGGTGGCCTCGGTGGGACCGGCGGAGACCGGCACGCCGCAGGCGTTCGCGGTCATGCGGTTCAGGGTGTTATCCTGCGAGCCGCCGCCGACGATATAAATGGAGTTATAGTCTTTGCCGGTGCAGTACCGCATCTGTTCCAGCACGTCGCGGTATTTGAGCGCGAGGCTCTCGTAGATGCAGCGCACGGTTTCGCCCTCGGTTTGCGGGGCGCTCTGCCCGGTGCGTTCGCAGAAGGCGCGGATGCGTCCGGGAATGTCGCCCGGCTGCACGAAATCGGGCGCGTCGGGATCAATGAAGCACCTGAAGGGCGCGGCCTTCATCGCGGCCTCTTCCAGCGCGGCAAACGAAAACTCCCTGCCCTCGCGACGCCACTGACGGCGGCTCTCCTGAATCAGCCACAGGCCGCAGATATTCTTGAGAAAGGCGGTGGTATAGTTAAACCCACCCTCGTTGGTGAAATTGCATCTGCGCGAGCGTTCCCCGGCGGCGGGCGCGTCCGGCTCGGTGCCGAACAGGCTCCAGGTGCCGCTGCTGATGAAGGCGAAATCCTTTTCTTCGGTGGGCACCGCCGTTACGGCGCTCTGGGTATCGTGGCCGCATACCGCGATCACGGGGACCCGCGGTACGCCCAGCTCGCCCGCCAGCTTTTCGGTGAGACTGCCGATCACCGCGCCGGGCTTCACGATACCGCAGAAGAGCTTCTTCGGGAGGCCGAGCGCTTCCAGAATCTCGTCGCTCCAGCCGTGGGTGTGGATATCCACCATGCCGGAGGTGGTGGCAATCGAATACTCGCTCACCTTTTCGCCGGTGAGAAAATACGAGAGCAGGTCCGGCATGAACAGCATCTTATCCGCGCGCTCCAGCAGCGCGGGGTCGTTTTCCTTGACGCTGAGCAGCTGGAACACGGTGTTGAACTCCATAAACTGAATGCCCGAGATCGCGTACATCCGGTCGTTGGAGATATATTTTTCGCTGTGCCCGATCATGCCGCGGGTGCGGGCGTCGCGGTAGTGCACCGGATTCATCAGCAGGCGGCCCTTTTCGTCCAGCAGGCCGAAATCCACGCCCCAGGTGTCGATGCCGACGCTGTCGAACCCGCCGGCGGCCTTGGCCTTCAGTATGCCCTGCTTTATCTCGTGGAACAGCCGCAGCACGTCCCAGTAAAGAGTGCCGTTCAGCTCCACCGGGTCGTTGGAAAAGCGGTGCACCTCCTGCAGCGTTACCTTGCCGTTTTCATAGCTGCCCAGAATGGCTCTGCCGCTGGACGCGCCGAAGTCGAAAGCCAGAACCCGTTTCATCTTACCACGCCCTTTTTCAGAATGATGTTCGCATAGATGGCGGTCTCGCCTGTGGCAACCACGGCGTAGGCCTGCCGCGCGCGCTCGTAGAACGCGAATCGCTCGATCTCAGAGATCTCGGTGTCGCCGTTGGCGGCGGTAACGATCTCGCGGTAGTCCTTCCAGATCGCGGGCGTTTCTTCGCCCTCGCCGGTGGCCATCAGCATCACCGGGGACGCCACGTAGGTATCCAGCGGCATCAGCTGCAGTATGGCCTTCAGCATCTGCGGCACGCCGAGCCCGTCGGCGCGCACAAGGCGTTTTGCGTTGGAGGCGGCGGGGAAGTTGCCGTCGCCCAGCACGATCTCGTCGCCGTGCCCCATTTCACATAAGATCTTCAGCAGTTCCGGAGAAATCTCCGCGGGAATACCCTTTAACATACTTTTGCGCTCCTTTTTAATAAAATTGAAATCAGGAATGAGAAATGAATGATGAATGATGAAAAATGAAAAATGAAAAAATTAATTCCGAATTCCGCATTCCGCATTCCGAATTTTAAAACATCTCCGCTCTCCGCTCTCATATCTCCGCTCTGAATTCAGTCTTCCGGCGGGATGCCGTCGGTATACTGCGAGTTGTACAGCAGCGCGTAGAAGCCGTCCGCCGCCAGAAGCTGGTCGTGCGTGCCCTGCTCCACGATGCGGCCCTTCTTCATTACGAGAATGTTATCCGCGTTCTTGATCGTGGAGAGCCGGTGCGCGATCACGAAGCTCGTGCGGCCCTTCATCAGTTCGCTCATCGCCACCTGAATATTCTGTTCGGTTTTGGTATCCACCGAGCTGGTGGCCTCGTCCAGGATCAGTACCTTGGGGTTCGCGACGATCGCGCGGGCGATGGTGAGCAGCTGCCGCTGGCCCTGCGAGAGGTTTGCGCCGTCTTCGGTAAGCTCCGTATCGAAGCCCTTGGGCTGCTGCATAATATAATCGTAAATGAACGCGCTCTTCGCGGCGGCTTCGATCTCTTCATCCGTGGCGGATGCGTTGCCGTAGCGGATGTTCTCTTTGATCGTGCCCTTGAACAGCCACGTATCCTGCAGCACCATGCCGAAGTTTTCGCGCAGTTTATCTCGGCTCATCGTATAGATATCCACGCCGTCCAGATAGATATGGCCGCCGTTCACGTCGTAGAACCGCATCAGCAGGTTCACAATTGTGGTCTTGCCTGCGCCCGTGGGGCCCACGATGGCGGTGGTGGAACCGGCGGGGGCGGTCAGGTCCAGATTTTCGATCAGAGGCACGTCCTCTTTATAGCGGAACGAAACGTTTCTGAATTCGATCTTTCCTCTGAGGTCGTCTTTTCCGTCGTTGGTGGTATCGTCGGGCGATTCCTCTTCCTCGTCCATCAGAGCGAAAACGCGCTCCGCCGAGGCCAGAGAGCTCTGGATATTGTTGATGATTTTTGAAAGGTTGACGATGGGGGAGGAGAAGTAGCCCGAGTAACTGAGGAATTTCGTGATATCGCCGATGCCGCCGAATTTCGTTTGCATCGCGCCGCTTTTCGCTCCCACGTAGAACCATCCGCCCAGCAGGCAGAGGCTGACGTAGTTGATGTTTTTGATCAGCGTGAGCACCGGGTTCAGAATGCCGGCGATCATGTTCGCCATAAAGCTGTTTTTGCCGAGGCGCACGGTGATATCGTAAAATTCGTCGATGGATTTCTTCTCATGGCCGAAAATGCGCACGATCGTGTGCCCGGCGTACATCTCTTCGATGTGGCCGTTCAGGTCGCCCATCGTATCCCAGTAACGGCGGAACCAGACCTTCGATTTCTTGGAAACGGAATAAGAGAGCGAACCGGATACCGGCACCAGCACGATGGCGGCCAGCGTCATCCAGATATTGCCGGTGCGCAGCATCATATACAGGCTTCCCACCACCTGGATCGCACTCGTCATCACGGTGATGATGCTGCCCTGCAGGCTGGAGCTCACGTTTTCGATATCGTTGGTGATCCTTGAAATGATCTGGCCCTTGGTCTGCCCGTCGAAATAGCGCAGCGGCAGGCGCGAGAGCTTGCCGTTCATCTGGGCGCGCAGCGTGCAGATCAGCTTCTGCGAAACGCCTGCGGAAACGAATTCCTGCAAAAAGGAGAATACGCTGGAAAGGCCGAATATCACGGCGAGCTTGATGATCTCATTGAAAATATCGCCGCTTCTGAAGCTGATCTCCGCGCCGCCTCCGGCACGTTCGGTGATCATATCCTGGATCATATTGATCACGGTGCTCATGATCTCCGGCGTGATCACGGTGCAGACCGTGCCTGCCAGGGCGCAGAACACCACCACCGACATCGCGAAGGAATGCGGCTTTATCAGCAGGAAAAAGCGTTTTACCGTGCCCTTTGCGTTTTCGGGGCGCTGTTCGTCTTTGCGTTCTTTTCGGTAGGCGGCGTATTTGCCGGAGTATGTCTCCTCCGGAATATCGACCTTGCGTTTATCCCTCATCGCCGCTCACCTCCTCGAGCGCTTCTTCGCTCAGCTGCGTAACAACGATCTCGCGGTAGATATCGCACGTGCGCAGCAGCTCTTTGTGTGTGCCCTTGCCCACGACCCTGCCGCCGTCCATCACGATGATCTGGTCCGCGTTCAGTACGGTGCCAACGCGCTGGGCCACGATGATCATGTTCGTATCGGTAAGGCTCTCTTTCAGCGAGGCGCGCAGACGCGCGTCCGTGGCGAGATCCAGCGCTGAGAAGCTGTCGTCAAACAGAATGATCTTCGCGCCTTTGGCCACCGCGCGGGCGATGGCGAGGCG
>JAFRSZ010000334.1 GCA_017439205.1 Clostridia bacterium | reverse complement strand
ATGCGTCGTCTACCCGCAGGAGATCCTGTACGTGGAGGTGCGCAACAAGGAATGCCTGTTCCGTTTTTACGACCGCACAGAGGCGTTCCCGTACCCGCTGAACGAGCTCAGGGACGCGTATCTGCCGAAGGAGCTTTTCTTTCAGGTGCACCGCTCTTACCTTGTGAATCTGATGCACGTTGCCGCTTTCGATAAATCGTGCGTTACGATGACCGACGGCAATACCGTTCCCCTGCGGAAATACAAGGCCTTTGCCGAGGCGTTTTCCGCGTTCAATTTCCAGTCTTTCTGAGCGGAGGTCCGCGATGCTGCAAACGGCGCTCTCTTTCATTGAACAACATATCTGGGCCCACGCGCTGCTGGCGCTGGCGGATACGGCGTTTGCCGTGGCGTCGGGCGCGCTGCTCACGCGCCTGCTGTTCGGCTTGCAGTGCGGCCGGCGGTACGCGTATATCGCCGTTTGCCTGCTTACGGCGGGGGGCGCAGCTCTGCAGACCGCCGCGGATCTTTCTCCGGCGGCCTTCGGCGACTGGGTGCTCACGGTAAGCCTTTTGCTGCCGTTCGTGTGCGTTGCCGTGCTGTTCTTTTCCCGCGGGGTGTGGAAGGCCCTTCTGGCCGCGCTTTGCTGCGACGCCGCCCGGGGCGGGCTGAAGTATCTTCTGCTGATGTTCTTCGGCTACGATTATCTGCGCCAGAACGTGTATGCGGAGCTGTCGGCGGGCGCGGCTGCCGCGTTTTTGCTGTTTGCCGTGTTGGCGGCGGTGTGGCTGCGTCGGCGGGCGGACGTCAGAAAGGGCAGGACCCGGATCGACGCGCGCCTGTATCTGCTGATCGCCGTCACCGCCATCGTGTTCATTCTCTCCATGGTGCTGCTGGGGCTCAACAACACCGCGCAGCGCCGCACGGAGTTCTTTATCACGCTTGCCAATATCCCGCTGTTCGCGGCCACCATCGGTTTTTCGGTAAGGGCGTTCCTGAAGGCGAAGCTCGCCGAAGAGAATTATCGGAACACGCTTTCGATGCAGCTGGCGCACTTTGAGAACATGGAGCGCAAAAACGACGAGCTGCGCATGTTCCGGCACGACCTGCCGAAGAAGCTGCGGCCGCTGCTGATGTGCGTGCGGGAGGGCAGAAGCGAAGAGGCGGAGGAGATCCTGCGCTCGTTCAACGTGGAGCTGGAGGCGTCCCGCCCCCGGTATTCCTCCGGCAATATCAGCCTTGATACCGTGCTGGAGTGCGCGCAGCAGGCGGCCGAGAAGCAGCAGACCGAGATCGAGCTTGCCTTCGGCAGCGTTTTTCCCGCCGAAGGGATCGCCCCCGTGGATATCTATACGGTCTTTTCAAACGCCCTCGACAACGCGCTGGAGGCGTGCGCGCGCACCGAAGCCCCTCGCAGGATCACCGTGGCCTCCCGCGTGAACGCGGGCAGGGTTTATGTGCGCGTCACCAATCCGTTCGCCGGACCTCTTCGTTTCGCGGACGGGCTCCCGAAAACCACGAAGCGGGACGCCGCCGCCCACGGCTACGGCATGCGCAGCATCCGGAAAACGGCGGAAAAATACGGGCAGAACAACGTAAAGTGTTCGGCTGAGAACGGCGTTTTCTGCCTGCAGATCGAGCTCACGGTCCCGTAAAAAAACGTTTCGCGCCGAAAACGGTACGTTTCGCGCCGGTTTTGCGCCGCGCAGCGCCGAATGTGCTATGATGGAGCCGGATATTCCGAAGGAGGTTTAATCTTTATGAAACTGAAAAAACAGATCTCTGTGTTTCTTGTATTTATTATGGCGGCGCTGATGTTCGCGCCCGCGGCGGCAGCGGACCCCGTCGGCGCGTCCGGCACGCTGGACGGCGAAGGCCTGTTCACCTGGGCGGTGGAAAACGGTACGCTCACCGTTAGTTACAGCGGCGAAACGCCCGCCCCGATGCCCGATCTGCCGTTCGACGGCGACGCATACAGTCCGATCCAGCCGTGGGAGGCGTATATCCGCGACGTGACCCGTATCGCCGTGACCGGCAAGGTGACCCGCATCGGCGACAACGCCTTTTATAACGCCTGGCGCTGCACCCGCGTGGACCTGCCCGAGGGACTGGAGGAGATCGGCGAGTGCGCGTTCCAGTTCTGCGCGTCCCTGCGCCGCATTTCGCTGCCCTCCACGCTGAAAACGATCGGTTACAGCGGCTTTTACTGCTCCGGGCTGGAAGAGATCGCGGTTCCCGAGGGCGTCACGGCCATCGGCCGCATGGCGTTTGCCTACTGCACGAAGCTCGCCGTGGCGGACCTGCCCTCCACGCTGCATGCTTTTGAACGCAACGTATTTCTTCTCTGCCAGCGGCTTTACGCGATCGTCGACCGGTCGAACAGCGTTGCCGTGTTCGATCAGACGGAGGGCATGGTAGTTGCTTTTGATACCGTGAGCCACAACGAGCGCAACGCGAAATACCACGATCTTGAAGAGGATCCCATTCTTTATGACGCCTGCGGCCGCGACGACGAGGCTTTTACGGCGGAGATCGTGACGCGCTATAACGAGGCGTACGGCACATCCTTCACAACGATCGAAGAAGTACAGGCTGATTGCAGCGTCGGCCTCATAGACGCTCCGGCCGGCGGTTACGTTACCGTTTACTGCAATACCGGCTCCGCCGAGCAGGCCTTCTGCGAAGAAAAGGGCGTCAATTACGTGCTGATCGACGCCGGCGAGAATTACTGCGTACACCGCGTTACCCTGAATTACTATATGGAGCCGGGCTGCACCGAAAACGGCTACCGCGGCGGCGCGGTATGCATGAAATGCGAAAAGGTGTTTGAAACGCCCGAGATCGTTCCGCCCAAAGGGCATTCGCCCGAAACGGTCCCCGCCGTGCCGCCCACCTGCACCCGCGCCGGCCTTACGGAAGGCTCCGTATGCTCTGAATGCGGCGCGGTGCTCACAGAACAAACCGAGATCCCCGCGGCGGGACACAGGGATGAAAACGGCGACGGCGTGTGCGACGTCTGCTCCCACGTGCTCAGTGAGCCGGATCCGGAGCCTGAAGAGGGATCTCTGTTCGAGCGCATCCGCAGGTTTGCCGCCACCATCATCGACCGGCTCCTTGCCCTGTTCCGCAAGCTGTTCGGATGATCCCATGCTTTTGCCGGGGTCCGCGTGCGCGGGCCCCGTATTTGTGTATTCTGCACAATTTTCGCGCGGAAAAATATATTTGACTAATCTATTTTTATCATATATAATATAAAGTACCGAAATTTTTACATGAAATGAGGAAAAACGTATGGGTAAACCGGCCGCGCATTCCAATGTGGCAACCTACACAAGAAAGGAGCTCATAGGGT
>JAFRSZ010000333.1 GCA_017439205.1 Clostridia bacterium | reverse complement strand
GACGCACCTCTGGTGCATCGGTTGTCATGCCAATGGCACGGCCGAGTAGCTAAGTGCGGATCGGATAAACGCTGAAAGCATCTAAGCGTGAAGCCGTCTCCAAGATTAGATATCCCACAGCGTAAGCTGGTAAGACCCCTTGAAGACTACAAGGTTGATAGGCTGCATGTGTAAGCATAGTGATATGTTCAGCTTAGCAGTACTAATAGGTCGAGGGCTTGATCTCTTTATTGGTTCTCTCTTCCATCGTTCAGTTTTGAGGGTGCATTCAGACATCAAAAATCAAGACCGCTGTTCGGCGGTCTTTTTTCTTTGTGTTTTTATATTCTGAAATATGAAACCGTGATCAAATGCCTTACGGTAAACGTATCGGGGCAGCCGTTCAGAAAAGAAATGTGATCCTTTTCCCATTCTTTGAGCGTGTGCTCGTCCATAGAGGCCATCGTGCCGCGGCAGGCGAGCATCCTTCCGTGCCAGGAATCCCTGTTGAACGGCAGATCTGCAATAAACGTTTGCGTTATCCGTCCGGGGAACAGATCGTCATACATATCCTTTATCGCCGCGCTGCCGGAGGTCCAGTCCGGGTTGTGCTTTTTTACCAGTTCACAGCTTTTTTCCGCGATGGGGTGGGTGATATCCCAATTCATAAATATTTTTATAAAGATACCGCCGGGTTTCGTGAGTCTCAGAAGCTCGGTTTTCATTTTATCCCGGTCGAAATAGAAGAAACACTGCGCCGCGGTCACGGCGTCGAAGCTGTGAGAGGGAAGTCCCGTTTTTTCCGCCGGAGCAGCGATATACGTGATATCCCTGTTGTTTTCTTCCGCTTCCTTTCTCGCGTATGCGATCTGTTCTTCCGAAATATCCGCGCCCACGATTTTTACGCCGGGAGCATACATATTCTTCGGCAGTACGCCCGTGCCGGTGCCGAGATCGAGCCAGGACGAACCCGGTTTTGCCACGCCGAGCTCCCGAAGCCGCGCATAGAGCTCCGCCGGGTAGATATCGCGGTACGCCGCGTACTGCGCCGAGGTTTTGCCGAAGTCGAAGCTCCGGCCCTCGTCTATTGATTTCAGTTCCATTTGCGTGCCTCACGAAAGCTGCGCTCTGATCTCGCGTTTTACTTCCTCGAGATTGCTGCTTGTCAGCAGGGGGATCAGCCTGTTGATTTCTTCAATTTCTTTATCCCACCAGCGGAACCTGAGCAGCAGTCCGGTCAGCTCGTCGTCGAATCTGTTTCTGATGACCCGTGCGGGGTTTCCGGCAACCACCGTATACGGCGATACGTCCTTGCTTACCACGCTGTTCGCGCCTATGATCGCCCCGTCGCCTACGTGCACGCCGGGCAAAATCAACGCGTTCTGACCGATCCATACGTCGTTGCCGATCACCGTATCGCCTTTGATCGGCAGATCTTTCATCTCCGGCGGTTCCATATCCCAGCCCTCGAGCGTATAAAAGGGAAACGTGGAAACGGCATTCATCTGATGGTTTGCGCCGTTCATCATGAATTCCACGCCCGTGGCGATCTGGCAGAATCTGCCGATGATCAGCCGATCTCCGATCCACGGGTAATGGTGCGTTACGTGGCTTTCAAAATCGGCGTCTGCGATATAGGTAAAATCCCCAACGGTGACGTTGGGGTCGGTGATCGTCGGTTTCACATAGATCTCATTTCCATACCCCGGTATGGGGTGTATGACGTTCGGGTCAGGTTTTTTTCCGTTTTTCATAGCGTTACGATTGTTTGTTATAGCTGTCTTCGTCCGCCTTGCGGATCTGCGCGCGCTTGATCTTGCCGCCCACGGTCTTGGGCAGTTCGTCCACGTATTCGATGATACGGGGGTATTTGTACGGCGCGGTCAGCTTTTTTACGTGCGTCTGCAGCTCCTTTGTGAGCTCCGGGGAGGGTGAGAAGCCCTTCGCCAGCACAACGGTCGCTTTCACGACCTGCCCGCGGATCGGGTCCGGCGCGCCGGTGATGGCGCATTCCACCACGGCGGGGTGGGCGACCAGCGCGCTCTCCACCTCAAACGGCCCGATGCGGTAACCGGAGCATTTGATCACGTCGTCGTTTCTGCCCACAAAGCGGTAATAGCCGTCGGAATCTCTCCAGAGCATATCGCCGGTGTCGTAGCCGATCCCGTGC
Source organism: Clostridia bacterium (assembly GCA_017439205.1). Lineage (GTDB taxonomy): Bacteria > Bacillota > Clostridia > Oscillospirales > Acutalibacteraceae > RUG806. The sequence continues at coordinate 2,254 of JAFRSZ010000333.1, read as the reverse complement.
AGCTTTTCTTCCGTCTGTTCGGGGTTCTTGTAATAGCCGGTGAACAGGCCCACCGGGGGACGGTTCTTCACGTCCATGATGGTCAGCGAGCCTACCTCGCCGTCCTCGCAAAGCTCGCCCTCGGCGTTCAGAAGCTGGATGTCGAAAAGCGGGTTCGGCTTGCCGGTGGAGCCATCGATCGGCTCGAACCATTCGCTGCCGAAATTCGCCATCAGCACGGGACCTTCGCTCTGGCCGAAGCCCTCGTAGATCTGCTGCCCGACCTTTTCTTTCCATTGCTTTACCACCTCGGGGTTCAGCGGTTCGCCGGCGGTGGCGCAATGGTGCAGGCTTGAAAGATCAAATTGCGAGAGATCCTCCTGCAGCATAAAGCGGTACATCGTGGGGGGCACGCAGAACGTGGTCACACGGTATTTTTCAACCTTCTGCAGCAGCTTTTTCGGCTCGAATTTGCCCACCATATCATAGCAGAAGATCGTGGCCCCGCAGATCCACTGCCCGTAGATCTTGCCCCAGCCGAATTTCGCCCAGCCGGAATCCGATACGCTCATGTGCAGCCTGTTCTCTTCCACGTGCTGCCAGTATCTCGCCGTAACGATGTGCCCCAGCGGATGCGCGAAATTGTGCTGTACGAGCTTGGGCATGCCCGTGGTGCCGCTGGTGAAGTATACCAGCATCACGTCGTCCCGGTTCGTTGCCTGATCGCCGGTAGGGCGTTCAAACGTATCGGGGTATTTTTCCATCTCTTCGTGCAGGTCCAGCCAGCCCTCGCGGCGTTCGCCCACAAGGATCCTGTTTTTCAGCGTCGGGATCTCCGGCGCGGCGGCCTCCACCTGACTGATAACGAAGGGGTCGTCCACGCACACCATGGCGCTTACGGCGGCGGCGTTGCCGCGGTAAACGATGTCCTTTTTTGTGAGCTGCAGGGTAGCGGGGATCAGTATCACGCCGAGCTTGTGCAGCGCGGTGGCGCACACCCAGTATTCCCAGCGGCGGCGCAAAATCATCATCACCACGTCGCCCTTTTTGAGCCCGAGCGCGCGGAAAAAGTTGGCCGTTTTGTTCGACAGCCGTTTGATATCGGTGAATGTGAACGTATGCTCTTCGTCCTGCTCGTTTACCCAGAGCAGCGCGCGTTTTTCGGGCTCCAGCTCGGCCCAGGCGTCCACCACGTCGTAGCCGAAATTGAAGTTTTCCGGCACGTTGATCTTGAATTTATCATGGAATTCCTCGTAGCTCGAAAATTCGATCTGCGGAAGAAAGCGTTTTAATAAAGCGTCCACGGCGGTATGCTTCCTTTCATTCTGCGATCACGGTAAGAAACCGCGCTTTTTTGTCTCCCTCGCAGCGCTGGCCGTGCGGGATCGTGGGGTTGAAATAGACGGAGTCGCCCGCCTTCATCACAAATTCCTTATCTCCGAGGGTGAGCACCATGGTTCCCTCCAGAACGAGGTTGAATTCCTGCCCGCCGTGGGTGATCAGCTTTGCGGGGGAATCGTCCGGCTCCAGCGTGACCAGAAGCGGCTGCATGATCTTGTTCGCGTAACGGTAGGCGAGATCTTCAAAGTGATATTCCGGGTTGCGGTTCACCACCTTGCCGCCGCCGCGGCGGATCAGATGGTAGGTATTCAGCAGCGCGCTCTGCCCGGTCACGATCTCGGCAAAGTCCACGCCGAATTTCTGCGAAACGGAATAGATCACGCTGATGGGCACGTCCTTGCCGTTTTCTTCGTATGAGGCGTATACGGCTGGGTCAAGATTGAGCTCCGCAGCCAGTTCATCTATCGTATAATCGCTTACTTCCCGCAGCTCTCTGAGCCGGGCGCCGATCTCGGTATAATCATCCATGGGGATGCTCCTTTTTTGCATATAATACATAATTATACCATATTATTTACGTTTTGCAATTCTTTTGGTAAGAAAATATTAAAATTGGCTTGTGTTTGATTGAAATGTATGATATTCTGAAATTACATATCAGTCAGGGAAATCAAAGGGGCTGTCGATCCGGCAAATCTCGAGATTGACCGGTGAACCCTATTATATCATCCAAAAGTCATAAATCAATCAAGGAACCATCCCCTGATTGACAAATAGTTTGTGTGAAGAATAATTCATATAAAGAGGTGATATTTTTGAAAAAAGCGCTCGTTATAACGCCGATCATTATTATTTTTGTTATCTTTTTTTGTATCTTTTTCCATACGGTAAAACTAGTTAAGTATTATTCTCAAAAGGAAAAATACATTACCGT
>JAFRSZ010000332.1 GCA_017439205.1 Clostridia bacterium | reverse complement strand
TGCCGCAAAGCGGACAGGTCCTATTCATATAGAGCATACCGCATATTTTCGCCGCGGTCAAGATAAAACCCGCAGAAGATAGTTATTGTTTTTTTTGCGGAAAATGCTATAATGGCATTATAAAACGCACGGAAAAGAAGAGATCACACGTATGACGCCCGAAGAACTGAAAAACGCCTGGCTGAACGAAGAAAGCATCGCCCAAATCAGGGGCTGGGATTTTTCGCACATCCGCGGCCGCTACGAAGAAGAGGATACCCTGCCCTGGGATTACAAAGCGGTTATCCGGCAGTATCTCACAGGCGACATGAAGCTGCTCGATTACGACACGGGCGGCGGCGAATTTCTGCTCTCTCTCGGGCACCCTTACGAAAACACTTCGGCCACCGAGGGCTACCCGCCGAACGTGCGGCTGTGCGAAGAAAAATTGCTGCCCCTCGGCGTCAATCTGCGCGCGTGCGATAACGCTTCCCGCATCCCGTTCGCGGACGCTTCCTTTGATATCGTTATCAACCGCCACGGCGATTTCGACCCGGCGGAGATCAGGCGGCTCTTAAAGCCCGGCGGGTATTTCATCACCCAGCAGGTGGGCGGCGAAAACGACCGGGAGCTTGTGGAGGCCGTTCTGCCCGGAACCCCGCCGCCCTTCCCGCATCTGAACCTGAAGGAGCAGAAAAAAGCGTTTGAGGACGCGGGTTTTGAGATTTTGCAGGCGGAGGAGGCCTTCCGCCCGATCGTGTTTTACGACGTGGGCGCGTTCGTGTGGTTCGCCCGCATCATCGAATGGGAATTCCCCGGCTTCTCGGTGGAGCGCTGTTTCCCCCGGCTTCTGGAGCTGCAGGAAACCGTTGAGCGCGACGGCAGATTCGCCGGCACCGTGCACAGGTACCTAATCGCGGCGAGAAAACCGAAAAAAACCGATGAAATGAAAAAACTGAACGTGCCGATCGATATTTCACAGCTCAGCAGCCGGTTCGCGGTTCGCAGGCTTTCCGAGAGCGACGCGGGAATGATTCTGCAGATCTGCCTTGAAAACCCGCAGTATTACCTTTACCGCAAAGAAGGTCCCTCTATGGAGCAGGCGCTCGAAGACCTCACCGTCACGCCGCCCGGGACCGGCCCGGAGGATAAGTATTACGTCGGCTTTTTTGAAAACGGTACGCCGGTCGCCGTAATGGATCTGATCAGCGGCTACCCCTCGCCGGACGTCGCCTTCATCGGCTTTTTTATGATGACAAAGGTGTATCAGGGGCGGCGGATCGGCAGCGCGATCATCCGGGATACCGCGTTGTACCTGAAAAGCGCCGGTAAAACGGCGATCCGTCTGGCGATCGACAAAGGCAACCCGCAGTCTGCGCATTTCTGGCAGAAAAACGGGTTTACCGTTATAAAAGAGGTCGATCAAAACAGCCATACGCTGCTCGTGGCCGAACGCAGGCTCTGAACCGACCGGCGGGTTCTACGAAGCGTAGGTTGATACTTCCCCTCTCCGGTGGTATGATCGGGGCGCAAGGAGGGATCTATTATGAACCAATACGTTACGGGGGCGATGATCAAACGCCTGCGTGAAAACAACAAACTCACCCAGCTGCAGCTGGCCGACGCCGTCGGCGTGAGCGACAAGGCCGTTTCAAAATGGGAGACGGGCAGGGGCTATCCCGATATTTCTCTGGTGGAGCCCCTCGCGGCGGCGCTCGGCGTATCGGTGATCGAGCTGTTCAGCGGCGAAGACGTTTCCAACACCAACATTGCGGCGAACATGCTGCGCACAAAATTTCATGTCTGCCCGATCTGCGGCAACGTGATCGTAAGCACGGGCGAGGCGATCGTGAGCTGCTGCGGCGTGGTGCTGCCGATCCTCGAAGCGGAGCCGGAAGACGAAGCGCACCGCCTTACCGTTGAACGGGTCGAGGACGAATACTTTGTGAGCGTACCGCACGAAATGACCAAAACGCATTATATCTCATTCATCGCCGCGGTAAAGGACGACGGCTGCGAGCTCATAAAGCTCTACCCCGAAGGCAGCGCCGAAGCCCGCTTTAAGATCAGCCGCACGAAATACCTGTATTATTACTGCAACCGGCACGGACTGTTCAGAACGCGCATCAGGCCCTGAGGAACAGGCAGGCTGATGCTGTCAAATTACGGTTTGTCGCACTGACCGATTAACAATTAACGATTAACAATTAACAATTTTGGAAAACGCTGGCGCGTTTTGATTATATATTATAAAATGCCGGCCGCAGGGTGCGGATCGCCGGTGGCGATCTCTGTGGCGAAAGCCACAGAAGCACCGACCGAGCCGGGAGGCGAGAACCCGAAACATTTTGCCATAGGCAAAATATATCACATTTGCGACAGCAAATATTTCACCCGCGCAGCGGATTTCACATTTTTGCATAGCAAAAATATATCACTTTGGAGGATTTATGCAAACCACACACCCGATTCTGCTCCTGAACCGTCCTTACGCCGCCGAGGCAAACGAGCGGCAGACCTTCGATCTTGCGATCCCCGCGGGCGCGTCCGGCTCCGCGGGGCTGGTGCTCTGCATCCACGGCGGCGGGTGGGTCGAAGGCAGCAAGGATCCCTACGCCGAAGATCTCAGACGGATGAGCGCCGAACGGGGCGTTGCCGCGGCAGCGGTCAATTACCGCTATCTTTCCGAAACGGTGGGGTTCGACGGGATCCTGGACGACATCACCGCCGCGCTCGCCGCGATCAGAGCGGAGGGTATCAACCGCGGCGTCGTTTTCGACCGGGCTTTGCTCACCGGCGTTTCGGCGGGCGGACACCTCTCGCTGCTTTACGCTTATACCAAAAGAGATACCGCGCCGATAAAGCCTGTATGCGTCGCGGAGCTCTGCGGTCCCGCGGACCTGGAAGACCGTTTCTATTATTTTGAAGGCGAAGGCGCCGCGCAGGGCATCACGAGCTGGATTTGCAATATCATCGGCCTCGGGGTCGGGCAGACCGTTTCGCCCGATACGCTGGACGCCGCGCGGGGCGCGCTCAGGCGGTACTCGCCGATCAACTACGTTGACGAAAAATCCGTACCCACCGTATTCGGCCACGGCGAACGGGACGATATCGTCCCCCTCCGAAACGCCATCGATCTTGATCGGAAGCTTGCCGCCTGCGGCGTGGAGCATACCTTCGTATCCTTCCCGAACTCCGGTCACGGCTGCGAAGATAAGAACAGTATGCATAAGTTCATGGAGCTGTTCTTTGCCTGCGCCGAAAGGTATCTGAAATGAGCGTTATGAGAAACGAAATCACAGCCTGTATCAAAACAAAATACGGGGCGCTGCCCGAGCGCCTCTGGATGCGCTTTCCGGATTACACGGTTTTCCGCCACGCGGACAATCAGAAGTGGTTCGCCGTGATCATGGACGTGCCGAAGGCCCGGCTCGGGCTGGAAGGCGACGGGCCCGTGGATATCCTGAACGTCAAAGTGGCCGACCCGTTTTTCGCAGACCTGCTCACCGGGCAGAAGGGCATTTTCCGCGCGTACCATATGGACCGCAGGAACTGGGTCTCGATATTGCTGGACGGCACGGTCCCGGCGGACCAGATCTACGGCCTGCTCGAAGAAAGCTATCTTGCCACCGCCTCAGGGCAGAGCAGAGAAAAGGCCCGCGGACCGAAGGACTGGCTCGTGCCTGCGAACCCGAAGTATTACGATATCGTACACGCGTTCGACGAAGCGGAAACGATCCGCTGGAAGCAGGGCGCAGGCATCAGAGAGGGCGACACGGTATATGTGTACGTGGGCGCGCCGGTCTCGGCGATCCTGTACCGGTGCCGGGTCACCGAAACGAACATCCCCTACCGGTACACGGACGAAAACCTCACGATCAAAGCGCTGATGACAATAAAGCTTGAAAAGCGGTTCGCGCCGGACCGGTTCACTTTCGACGTACTGAAGAGCGAATACGGCGTCTTCGCCGTGCGCGGCCCCAGAGGTTTGCCGAACCGCCTGAAAGCGGCTCTGCAGAAAGAGAAATAACGTTTCTTCAAAGGAAGAAGCTCTGTTAAATATCAATAAAAACGCACACGGCACGGCACAAAAGCCCTCGTGTGCGTTCTGTTTTTACATCCTGTTACTGCGCCGGTTCTCTGAAAAGCCGCGGCGCAGGGGCGGAGATCATTTTCCGCGCCGTTTCGTAATCCGTTAAATACGCGCGCACCTGATCGGCGGATACGGTCACCGGCATGCGGTCGTGCACGTCTTTCATCGAGTCGTTCGCCGGGCGGGTCAGGATCACGAAGCGGTATTTGCCCTCAACGAGGCTGTACAGCCCGCACAGGTAGAGCGTGCGGCCCCCTTCCAGCGTGAACAGGTATTTCGTCCTGTTTTCGTCACGGGCCCATTCGTAAAAGCCGTCCGCTGGCAGAATGGCGCGCCTCTCGTGCAGAGCGGCGGCGAACATGGGCTTTTCGGCTGCGGTCTCGCTGCGCGCGTTGATGATCAGCCTGCCTTTTTGAGCCCCCTGAAAGCCGAACACGGCGGGCACGTGGCGCAGTTTCCCCTTTTCGCCGATCACCGCGGCGGCGCTGTCCCCCGGAAAGATCTCCCCGGTCTTGTACTGCCCGGCGTAATCGCGCTCCATCATGGCAATGATCTTGTTTACCCGCTCATCCCCGGGCGTATCGCTGAAATAATACCGGCAGCACATCGGCGTCACCGTCCCTTCGGGCAGATTTCAAATTACAGTTTATCGCTCTGACTGTTTTCCCTCAACGCTTTTCCATACCCTTTCACGGAAGCGGAAGAACGTGTCTTCATCCATCGGGTAGTGCGAGAAGTCGATCTCGCCGAGGGTATCTTTTATCAGCTCCAGCACGGCTTCTCTGCCAAGAGTCTCCTCCGCCGTCTGCAGGGCGCGCAGGTCCTGAAGCCCGTCGAAAAACACCTTCTGTCTGAGCGAGGGCATCGGTTCGCCGTCCTCGCCCGGGTAAACGACGAACGCGTCGCCGCTGGGGAAGGCCGCGTCCGCGTCGGTCACGGCAAAGGGATCCACCGCCCGTTTGGAGAGCTGCGAAAAATAGAAGTTGTAGCCCCAGTGCAGGAACCCGGCGATATCGTACCGATACAGCAATACGCCGAGGATGCGGTTGCGCACGGAGGGCATTGAAAAGAAGCGGTTCGGCACCTCGTTGTTGAACTGGCCGCAGCAGTAATAGGTCCACAGCTCCGGCACACGGCCTACGAAGGGAGCGATGCTGTTCTCGGAGGGCACCGGGTACGGCACAAGGCCGTTTTCGTAGTATTCGTAATCCGAAAGCGCGTCGATATGCTTATATTTGCCGAAGAAGGTATGCACCAGATCGGCGCACTTTTCATAGCGTTCGAGCTGATCGCCGCCGGGCTCGTCCGAGCAATGCACGTAGCAGCGGTCCGTAATGCCTTTTTCGTCCGTAAAGGCGGTCAAAGCCGCGCCGAGCTGTTCCAGGAAGGCGCGGTACGCGGGCGAGAGCGAATCGGTCTCCCACCCGAAAATGCGCTTCTCCCCATCGGGGGTATCGGCAACGATCTTCGGGGCGGCCAAAGCGCCCCACTGGGTAAACAGGTGCGAAAACTCAAAATACCCGACGCCGCACCTTTCGGCAAGGGCGATCCACTTTTCGAGCAGCGTAAAATCGAAATTCCAGCCATCATCCGTTTCGCGCACGCGCACGAGCTGCACGGTGGGACGCTCCCCACCCACCTCGGTATCGAGCGCCGGGGTGAACAGCGGCGTTAAAATGCAGTTGACGCCGTGGTCGGCGGCGTTGCGCATGTAATTCTCAACGATGCGCCAGTATTCCTCGCCGAACACCGGCACGTTATAGTAAACCGAGAGGCAGTCCGAATGGAACCAGTCGGTATGCACCAGCTTCTGCGGCCGCAGATTTACGCCGTTTACGTATATTTTCGCTTCCCGCCGCAAAGCCACCGCGCCGCGTTTTATATCGAAGGCAAGCGTATACTCCCCTGCCTTCGCTCCGGCGGCGTCCGCCTCGATCCACAGCGCCGTGTTTTTACCGGCTTCGGTTTTCAACGTACCGCCGAAAGGCGCGAGCAGATCGGGGAAATATCCCGGCCCGCCGCGCAGCACGGTGCAGTTCTCCGCGTCCGGGTAGATGGGAAGAGCGGAATACATCTCGCGCACTTCCCAGATTTTACAGGGCAGGTCGGACGTCACTTCCACGGTGACCGTTGAAGCGACAGGCGTGTTAAAGCAGAGCTGAAGGCTCCCCTTTTCTCCCGAAAAAAGCCGCAGGACGGCATTCTCCTGCGGCAATACGGGCGCGTCCGAAAAAACTTTTTGCAGCGAACTGCAGATAACGGTTTTCATTTTATTTCACCTCAACACAGGTATTAACGAACATATTCACGCGGTTATCGCGCACTTCCAGAAAGCCCTCGCCGCACCTCAGAAGGGTGCGTTCGCCGTTCAGGGCCAGCTCCGTTTCACCGGCGATCAGCGCGATCACACAGGGCAGATGGTTGTACATCAGCCCGTAGCTGCCGTCCGCCCCCGGCACGGAGAGGTATTCCGCCTCTTCGCTCACCACGAGCGCCTCCGGCGTGTAGATGTTTACGGTAAAGGTTTTCATAAGATATCAGCCTTTTTGAGTTCGGAGTTGTTTTTCAGAGCAAAGAGCGAAAATAATCAGGAATGAAAGATGAATGATGAAAATAAAAAAATGCAAGCAACAACTGCGGCGGCATAATTCCGAATTCCGAATTCCGAATTAAAAACCATCTCCGCTCTCATATCTCCGCTCCGGATCAGAGCATTCTCGCCTTTTGCTCGGCCTCTTCAAAGCCGCCAACCATAAAGAAGGCTTCTTCGGGCAGTTCGTCCGCTTCGCCGTCGAGGATGCGGGCAAAACCGCGGATGGTATCCGCCAGCTTAACGTATCTGCCGGGCTCGCCGGTAAAGGCGGTGGCGGCATGGGTAGGCTGCGAAAGGAACTTCTGTATCTTTCTGGCGCGGTATACGGTGAGCCGGTCCTCGGGAGAAAGCTCCTCCATGCCGAGGATGGCGATGATATCCTTGAGGTCCGCGTATTTCTGCAGCGCCTCCTGCACGCCGCGCGCCACGCGGTAATGCTCTTCGCCCACGATCTCGGGCTGCAGTACGCGGGAGGCGGACTGCAGCGGGTCCACCGCGGGATAAATGCCCTGCTCGGCGATGGAACGCGAGAGCACGGTGGTGGCGTCCAGATGCGTGAACACGGCGGCGGGCGCGGGATCGGTAAAGTCGTCTGCCGGGACGTACACGGCCTGGATCGAGGTCACGGAGCCGTCCGCGGTGGAGGCAATGCGCTCTTCAAGCTCGCCGATCTCCTGCGCAAGGGTGGGCTGATAGCCAACGGCGCTGGGCAGACGCCCTAAGAGGGCGCTCACCTCGTTGCCCGCCTGCACGAAACGGTAGATATTATCAATAAACAGCAATACGTCCTTTTTCTCTTCGTCGCGCAGGTATTCCGCCATCGTAAGGCCGGTCATCGCCACGCGCATTCTGGAGCCCGAGGGCTCGTTCATCTGCCCGAAGGCAAGGATCGTTTTATCGATCACGCCGCTCTGCGTCATCTCGTTCAGCAGTTCGTTTGCCTCGCGGCTGCGTTCGCCCACGCCGGTAAACACGGAATAGCCGCCGTGCCCCATCGCGATGTTGTGGATCATCTCCATGATAAGCACGGTCTTGCCAACGCCCGCGCCGCCGAACAGGCCGATCTTGCTGCCCTTGGCGTAGGGCACCAGCAGGTCGATCACTTTGATGCCGGTCTCCAGCAGCTCGGTGGAGGGGCGCTGCTCCGCCAGAGAGGGCGCGTGCCGGTGGATCGGCAGCGTTTTTCCGGTTCTGATCTCGCCCTTGCCGTCGATGGGGCGGCCGAGCACGTCCACGGCGCGGCCCGCCATTTCTTTGCCCACGGGCACGCGGATCCCCTCGCCGTTCGAGGTCACGTTCATACCGCAGTAAAGCCCCTCGGTGGGATCCAGCGCGATGGCGCGCACAACGCCGTCCTTCTCATGGGCGGCCACTTCGGCATATTTATCTTCGCCCTCAACCTTCAGAAGCGCGCTGATGGGCGGCTGCAGGCCGGGCGTGAATTTTACGTCGATGATGGGACCGGAAATTTTAACGATGCTTCCGGCAGTTACGTTTGACATGGGAGAAACCTCCTGGGAATGAAAAATGAAAGATGAATGATGGAACTTATGAATGAACAATTCCGAATTCCGAATTCCGAATTAAAGAAATCTCCGCTCTGATAATAACCCCGAACTAATTCCCGTTCTTTTCCGTGGCCTTGCGCGCCTGAGCAGCGGCGGCGATCTCGGTGATCTCGTTCGTGATCGTGAGCTGGCGCACCGCGTTCATTTCGGCGGAAAGCGTATCGATCATCTCGTCCGCGTTGTCGCAGGCGTTCTGCATCGCCTCCATGCGGGAGCTGTTCTCACTCGCGGAGGACTGCACCAGCAGGTTATAAAGAAGCGCGGCACAGTAGACCGGCACGATGTGCGGGAAGACCGATTCGGGGTCCGGCTCGTAGATGAGATCCGTGGGGGGCGCCTCGTTCAGATCCGTAAAATCCGCGCCGAACAGCGGCAGCAGACGGAAGCACACGGGCTTCAGTTTTCCCTTGCGCGAGAACGGGGTATAAATGATGAAAACCTCGTTATACTCGTCGGTCAGGTATTTTTCCACCAGCGTCTTCGATATTTCGGCGGCCATCGAGAACTCCGGGTGCATCGAGGAGCCGGGGAACACCATTTTGGGCTTCACGCCCTTGCCGCGCAGAAAATCGTACGCCATGCGACCGAAGCACGCCACGGTTGCGCTCTCGGTCTTTTCAAGCACCTGCAGGGTGAGCTGCGCCACGTCGTTGTTGTAGCCGCCGCACAGGCCCTTATCCCCCATCACGCACATGATCAGGGCGTGCCCCTTGGGGGAGCGCTCGAGGTAGATGCTCTTCAGCCGCCGGTCCTCCGATATGGCGAGAATATCGGTCATCGTGCGCCGGAGCTTATCGTTATACTCCAGCGTATAATCCATGCTGTGCATGGCCTTTTTGAGCCGCGCGGCCGAAAGAAGATACATGGCGTTCGTCATCTGCCGCGTTTCACGCACGCCGGAAAGGCGCTGCTTTATGTCGTTATACGTGCCGCTCATAAACGCGCACCCATCACGTAGGAATCCGCCGCGTTGGCGAGATCGTTTTTCTGTTCGTCGGTGATCCTGCCCGTGGAATTGATCTTCACGGCAATATCCGCGCAAGCGCGATTCATATGCGCAAGGTAATTTTTCATTTCATTTTTGATCTCGGCGGCGGTATTGTCCATAAAGATACCCTCCTGATGCGCGATCAAAAGGCTGATCTCGTCAAAGAGGTTATAGGGGGCGGAGCGGTCCTGCTTCAACAGGCTGATCAGCGCGTCGCCGCGTTTGAGAAGCTTCGCGGTAACGGGGTCGGGATCGCTGCCGAAGCGGGTGAAGATCTCCGCCTCACGGTATTGCGAAAGCTCGATGCGCAGCGTGCCGGAATAGGCCTTCATGGCGGGGTGCTGGGCCGCGCGGCCCACGCGCGATACCGAAAGGCCCGTGTTCACGGCGGGGCGCACGCCCGCGTGGAACAGCCCGCTCTCGAGGTAGATCTGCCCGTCCGTGATCGAGATCACGTTGGTGGGGATATAGGCGCTGATGTTGCCCGCCATCGTTTCAACGATCGGCATGGCGGTGATGCTGCCGCCGCCCTTCTCTTTTGAAAGGCAGGCGCTGCGCTCAAGAAGGCGCGAATGCAGATAGAAGATATCGCCGGGGTACGCCTCTCTTCCCGGGGGGCGCAGCAGCAGCAGGCTCATCATACGGTAGGCGACGGCGTGCTTGGAGAGGTCGTCGTAAACCACGAGCACGTCGCGGCCGCGTTCCATAAAATACTCCGCCACGCTTGCCGCCGCATAGGGGGCAAGATACTGCATGGCGGCGCTGTCGGCCGCGCCGGCGTTCACCACCACGGTATACTCCATGGCGCCGGCGTTCGTCAGCGTTTCGATCACGCCCGCCACGGTGCCGGCCTTCTGTCCGATGGCGCAGTACACGCAGAGCACGTTTTTATCCTTTTGGTTCAGGATGCTGTCCAGCGCGATGGTGGTCTTGCCGGTCTGCCGGTCCCCTATGATCAGCTCGCGCTGCCCGCGGCCGATGGGGATCATGCTGTCGATGGCGAGGATGCCGGTCTCAAGCGGCGTATCCACGGGGCGCCGGTCGATGATGGAGGGCGCGGGACGCTCTACGGGATAGCGCTCCTCCGCGAACAGGGGCTTGCCGTCCAGCGGGCGGCCGATGGCGTCGATCACGCGGCCCAGCAGGCTCTCGCCCACCGGCACCTCCACAACGGCGTCGGTGCCGCGAACCGTATCCCCGCTTCGCACGGCGTCGGCGGTATCGAAGAGCACCGCGCCAACGCTGTCGCCCGCAAGGTCCATCGCCATGCCGAACACGCCGCCCTCAAACTCCAGCAGTTCGCCGTAACGCCGCCCGGGCAGGTTTTCCACGGTAACGACGCCGTCGGCGGACCGCGCCACCGTACCCTTGCGGTAGGTGACGGGCGTAAAGGTATATTCGGTAAGCTGACGCCGCAGGAAGGCGCTGATGGATTCGTTCATTGCGCGTCCTCCCCGTATGTCATTTTCTTCTTCAGAAGCTCAAGCTGCGTACCCACGCTTACGTCGTACACCGTGCCGTCCAGTTCCAGAATGAACCCGGCGATCACGCCGTCATCGTTGACGCGCGTAAAGCTGAGGTCCGCGCCGAACCTGCGCCGCGCCTTTTCGCAGAGCATGGCGTAGGTTGCATCCGTCATTCCCGAAGAAACGGTGATTCTGCAGTTTCTCATACCGCTCACCCTTCTTCGCCGAAGAAGCTGTCAATGATCCGGCGGTTGTCGGCGTCGGTCACTTCCCTGCCGAGGATCCTGCCCGAGAGCTCCACGGCGAGGGCGCCGAGCTGCTCCTGCGCGTCGGAGAGCATTTTTGCGCGCTCCCGTTCGGCGGCGGCGCGGCCGTTCTGAAGGATGCTCTCAGCCTCTTCGTTCGCCGCGGCGATGATCTCGTCCGCCTGACGCTCGGCCTTTTTGCGGGCGTCCTGCACGGCTTTGGTTTTGATCGCGGCCGTATCGGCGGTCAGCGCGGCGTAACGCTGCCGCTCGGCTTCGGCTTCGCTTTTCAGCGCTTCGGCCTCGCGCAGCGCCTCGGCTTCGCGCTCGCGGCGCCCGTCCAGATACTTCTTTACCGGCTTGTAGAGCAGGGCCCTCGCCACGAAGAACAGGATCAGGATATTGACGATATTGATTATGAGATCCGCAAGCATCTCTTTTGAAAGAAGCTCACCCATCAATCTCACTCCTTTTTTTCAGTGTGTCGCTCAGCCGCGCGTCGCCATGATGATCGCCACCACGAACGCGTAGATCGCCGTGGATTCCGCAAGGGCGCAGCCCAGCAGAAGAATGGTCTGGATCTTGCTTGCCGCTTCGGGCTGACGGGCGGCGGCGTCCACCGCCTTGGACGTGGCGAAGCACATGCCGAAGCCCGCGCCGATCACGACCGCGAACATAATGATTGCTGCTGCGATAAAGTTCATGATTGTTCCTCCTGTGTGTGTTGTGTGATGTGTGTTGTGTATTGTGTATTGTGTGTTGTGTATTTCCTGAACGGAACCCCGGGACCTGAGCCCTATGCCCTTTTCTTCGCCTTCTTCGTCTCCTCTTCTTCAAGCTCCATCGCCTCGTTGATGAAGGTGAGCGAGAGCATCACGAAGATATAGATCTGGATACCGGGGTGGATCAGGTTGAACCACAGCCCCGCAACGGCGGGCAGGCCGCTGCCGTAGCCGCCGAGCACGCCCTTGAGCAGATCCATCACCAGCAGGCCGCCCAGCATGTTGCCGTACAACCGGCAGGCAAGCGAAACGGGCACCGCGATATCGCTCACGGCTTTGAGCGGGATCATCACGGGGCGCATGGCGGGCATCGGGCCGCCCATGTTTTTCAGTCTGCCCCCGAAACCGTTCTTTCTGATGCCGTAGTAATTGAGCAGCACGAACGTGCACAGGCCGAGCGCGAACGTAAAGGTCAGATCCGAGGTGGGCGCCCTGAGGCCGAACAGCTCCGACAGCGCGCACCCGAACATATAGATCGCGATGCTCAGCATAAAGGGCGGCAGGTTTTTCATTGTGAACGCGCCGGTGGTGTTTTTCACGAAGTTATCAATGAACTCCACCGCCGTTTCCAGCGCCGTCTGCAGGTAGCCGGGGTTCTCCACGCTGAATTTCGGTATCGCGAAGATCCTGAGCGCCAGCAGCAGAAGGATCAGCGCCAGCAGCACGCCCGCGCCGGTGAGCGTGGTTTTCGCGATCGAGAAGCCGAAGATATCCACGCGCTCGCTGAACATCTCAAATTCCACGGCAAGATGTGATTTTATACCCGTAAACTGCTTTATGAGCGTGCCCACAAGGAACCACGCGCTGATCACAAGCCCCATGAACCACAGCTTTTTGGACCGTTTCCGCTTTTTCGAAGCGTCGGCAGGGATCCTGCGCGCCGTAAAGATATATCCCACAAGGCAGGCGGAGAGCGCCACCGCGCCCGCGACGGCCATGATGATAAATGCAGTATCCAATGGCTTCACCCGTCTTTCTTAACGATTTTCAACACCGTATAAACGGCCATATAAATGAGGAACCCCGCGCCGAAGCCGACGGCGGCCGGGATCGCGCATGACCGGAACTTCAGCACCAGCAGGGCGATACCCGCCCCGTAAAGCGCGAACTTCAGGCACGCGTACAGCGCGGTTTTACCGTATTTGCCCTCGAACACCACGCTGAACAGCCTCGTATCCAGATAAAACTGGGCGATCCCGAAGCATAAAGCGACGGCGCCGGAGATAAGCGCTATAAGCATTCGTATCTCTTCTTCTGTTTTTACATAAATATATTTTATTATAAACCTTTCACATAAAAAAGCAAGCATCATTTCACACAAAAATCACGTATGAAATTTATTGAAAATGAATTATCGCATTTTGATTGCAAAAGAAAACAGAATATGATAAAGTAATTTATATATGTTTAAAGGGAGAGATATGTATGGAAAAGCAGCAAAAAACGCTTACCTTCGGCAAAATGCTGAGCTACGGCATCGGCATTTTCGGCATTCAGATGTGCATCGGCATGCTCAACACCTATCAGGCGCAGTTTTACACGTCGGTGCTGCAGGCCGAGCTCACGAAATGCGCGGTGATCATACTGCTCGCGAAGATCGTGAGTTCTCTGGCGGACCCCGTGATCGGCAACCTGATCGACGGCTCGCACTTCAAATCCGGCAAGATGAAGCCGTTTGTCGCGATGAGCATCATTCCGTTCGCCGCGCTCACCATGGTGATGTTCGTCGCCATCGATTTCAGGTCCGACACGGCGAAATACGCGTGGATCACCCTCACCACGGTATTATGGAACATGGTGATGAGCTTCGCCGAGATCCCAAGCCAGGGCATGCTGGCGGTGCTCAGCCCCTCCTCCGACGAAAAGAGCTCCGCGGCGGGCATTTCGAACATGCTCAAAAGCGTGGGCCTGGTGGCGTGCAACGCGGTGGTACCGGTGGTGTGCATCCTCACGAAGAGCGCCGTGATCACCAAAAAGGAATACCTGATCTCCGCGGGCGTCATCGCCCTCGGCGCGTGCATCTTCGTGGCGATCATGCTCAAGGGCACCAAAGAAGTGATCCGCAGCGAGCCACAGAACATGAGCTTCAAGAACATGTTTACCGAGCTGCGCACCAATAAGCCGCTGCTCATCATCTTTCTGATCAATATGCTGGGCTTCGGCCGCAATATCGCCGTTACCATCGGCGTGCAGGCGGCGGCTGTGCTGTTTGACGAAGTCACCGTGGGGCCGATCACCCTTTCGGGCGAGAACCTGCCCATCATTCTGGGCGTAGGCGCAATGGTGACGAGCGTGATCTCCATTGCCACCATTCCGATGGTCGCCAAGAGGATCGGCACGAAAAAGAGCTTTATGATCTACGGGATCTACGGCTTCGTGGTCAGCGTGGTATCGTATGTTTTCTTTGTTCTCACCTACGACGCTTCGAACCCCGGCAAGAGCTTTTGGGTGGTGTTCATCATCCAGTTCCTCACCAACTTCATGTTCGGCCCGCACGGGTACGCGCCGCTGGTGATGCTCTCGGACGCCGTGGACTATAAAGAGATGACCACCGGCAAGCGCACCGAGGGCGTGCAGTATTCGGTGCTGGTGCTCTCCATCAAGCTCGCCAACGCCTTCGCCGTGGCGCTGGGTATCTTCATGGTGGGCGTTTCCGGCTACGTGGGCACCATGAAATTCGCCGAGGTGACCACCTCGATGCGCAACACGATCATGGCCGCCTACTGGCTCTTCCCCGGCATCTTCGTGGGCCTTTCGATGATCCCGATGATCTTCTACAAGCTCGACCGCCCCGAGATCCAGAAGCAGCTCAGGGAGTTCATGGCAAACCGCAAAGGTTAATTCGGAATTATGAATTCGGAATTCGGAATTGTTTTTCAGAGCGGAAACAATCCGGAATGAATGATGGAAAATGAAAAATAAACAAATAAAATGCAAACAACAGCTCCGGCGGCATAATTACGAATTACGAATTCCGAATTCCGCATTAAAAAAATCTCCGCTCTCATATCTCCGCTCTTGAATAACTCCTAACTTTTCAGAAGGGTTCCCATTACCATGATAATTGATTTCTGCGTCCCCTGCCTTTTGGGGCTTGAGGGGCTGATCGCCGACGAGCTGCGTTCCATGGACGCTTCCGACGTGCGCGCCGAAAACGGCCGCGTGTTCTTCACCGGCGACGAACACATGTTAGCCCGCGCCAACATCCGCTCCCGTTTTGCCGAGCGGATCCTTGTGGTGGTGGGCTCGTTTGAGGCGCACAGTTTTGAAGAGCTGTTTCAGGGCACGAAGGCCCTGCCGTGGGAAACGTGGATCGGCAAAACCGACAAATTCCCGGTAAAGGGCTATTCGCTCAATTCCGATCTGTTCAGCGTGAGCGACTGCCAGAGCATCATCAAAAAGGCCGTGGTGGAACGCCTTAAAGATACTTACAATGTACCGTGGTTTGAAGAAACCGGCGCACTGTACCAGATCCAGTTTTCAATCATGAAAAACGTGGCGTATCTCACGATCGACACCTCCGGCAGGGGCCTTCATAAGCGCGGTTACCGGCCCGAGGCGAACGCCGCCCCGCTCAAAGAAACGCTGGCCGCCGCGCTGTGCGAGATATCGCACCTCAAGCACTACCACACACTGTACGACCCTATGTGCGGCTCCGGCACGATCCTGATCGAAGGCGCGCTGATGGCGCTGAACGTCGCCCCGGGCATCGCCCGCCGTTTCGTTGCGGATACCTGGCCGCAGGTCCCCGCCGAGATCTGGCAGGAGGAGCGCCGCCTCGCAAGAAGCCTGCAGCGCACGGATATCGACTTTCACGCCTACGGCTCCGATATCGACGAGGCCGCCCTTGCCGCGGCAAGACAGAACGCGAAACGCGCCGGGGTGGAAAATTACATCACGTTCGAGAAAAAGGACGTGCGCGATTTCGAGCCCGTCACCGAGCGCGCCACCGTGATCGTGAACCCGCCCTACGGCGAACGCCTGCTGGACGCGCAGGAGGCCTCGCGCCTGTACCGCGTGCTCGGCAAACGCTTCGTTCCCGCAAAGGGCAGGAGCTATACCGTGATCACCTCGGACGAAGACTTTGAAAAGAGCTTCGGCCGCAAGGCGGACAAACGCAGAAAGCTCTACAACGGCATGATCAAGTGCCAGGCGTATATGTTTTTTAAATGAATGGTTTTCAAGAGCGGAGATATGAGAGCGGAGATAGTTTTCAGAACAGAAACAAGGAATTAAAAATGACAATTCCGAATTCCGAATTCCGAATTTAAAAACCTGATTGGGCGTAAAAGCCCAACTCTGCCGTCCCGCAGAAAGGAGGTATTCTCCCGTGGAACAAAGCGAACTGCTCAAGGCCGCCGAAACCGCCGCGTTCATCGAAAAAGAGATCGCCCGGCTCATGAAAGAGGCGGGCGAAAGCGGCGAAACCGTGCGCCGGCGCAACCGCGACTATATCGAGAATAACCCCTTCGGCTCCGTTTACGGCGATTCCGACGCTTTGGTGCGCGAAAACGAGAGAACGCTTGAAGACGCGCAGAAAAAGCGCGCCGAGGCCCGTCTGCTGGAGCAGGTGCGGCTTTCCCCCTATTTCGGGCGGGTGGATTTCACCTACGCGGACGACGGCGAGCGGGAAGAGATCTATGTGGGGCTGAAAACGCTGGTG
>JAFRSZ010000331.1 GCA_017439205.1 Clostridia bacterium | reverse complement strand
TTGATGAAGGGCTCCGCCCTTACCCGATTATACTCATCGGATAAGCAGGTTTTTCCAGCTTTCGGAAAGCTTTTTTATAAAATCAAAACGCGCAGCGTTTTCCGAAATTGTTAATTGTTCTTTGTTAATTGTTAATTGAACTGCGCGCTAAACTGTAATTTGAGCGCAACGCCCGGTCCGCGGGAAGCAGGCCGGGCAGGGTTCTCATTCGCCGGATCTTATCGGCTGAACAGGTTTCTGAAGAAGTATGCGATGCGGTGGAAGAAGCCGACGATCCTGCCGAAGAGACCGGTATGGGTCTCGCCGCACAGCGGGCACTTGTCGCCGCCGGAGGGCTGGCTCGGCTCGGTGGGCTGGGTGGGCGTTTCGCCCATCACGGTGCCGCAGCCGTAATCGCAGAGGCCGTCGCCGTTATTGTCGCGGTGGCCGACCTTTGCAACCGGGTGGGTTTCGGGAGTACCGCACACGGTGCAGTAACGCGTTTCAACGCCGTTCTCCGTACAGGTGGCGGGCCGCGTCACGGTCCACGCGCCGTAGGTGTGCGCCGTCTTCGGGATCACGGTCTGCGCGGTGAGCGTTTTGCCGCATTCGCCGCACTTCACACCGTCGGTAAGGCCCTCCGCGGTGCAGGTGGCGGGCGTACCGGGCACGGTTACGGGCGTGTGGTCTGCCAGGGGTTTGGTTTCGCTCTGCACGTCGCCGCAGCGGGAGCACACGGATACCTTTCTGCCGGGAACCGTACAGGTGGAGGCGGTATTCTCGGTGACCGCGTAGTTATGGCCGGTTTTCGGGATCACGGTCTGCGCGGTGAGCGTTTTGCCGCATTCGCCGCACTTCACGCCGTCGGTAAGGCCAGTTGCGGTGCAGGTGGCGGGCGTACCGGGCACGGTTACGGGCGTATGGTCCGCAAGCGGTTTCGTTTCGCTCTGCACGTCGCCGCAGCGGGAGCAGACGGATACCTTTCTGCCGGGAACCGTACAGGTGGAGGCGGTATTCTCGGTGACCGCATAGTTGTGGCCGAGCACGCTGCCGCTTTCAAACGTACGGTCGTCGTTCTGCTCTACCGCGCCGCATTTTGCGCAGGAATAGTAATACCTTGCTTTCGTCTCGCACCCGGCGGCCTGATACAGCGCGTTTTCTTTAACCGCCTCCAGCGTGAAGTTATGCTCGCCCGTGGGGGCCAGCACGCTGTTTTCATTGCGTTTTTCATGGCAGAAGGCGCATTCTTCATGCCGTACGCCCGCCGTGCCGCAGGTGGGTTCGATATCGTTCACCCACTGCCAGTCGTGATCAATGGGGCCGCCCGAAGTAAAGGTATGCTCCGGGTCGCCCTCCACGGCGCCGCACACAGCGCAGGAGTAGTAATACCGCGCGGCGGCGGAACAGGTGGCACCGGTGTAAAGCGCGTTTTCGTCAACCGTTTCGGCGGTGAAATCGTGGTCGATAAAATCTTCGGCGATCTCAAACTGACCGCAAACACAAGCCCGGATCACGCACCCCGCGGCGGTGCAGGAGGCGTCCTGCGTATAGACGGTTTCGGTGAAGCTGTGGGTATGGCCGGGCAGCACCGTGCACTCTGCGCCCGCGGCGCTGCACAGCGCGATAACGGCAGCGTTCGGATCGTCTGTGTAAACATGGGAAGAAAGACCGTTCATACCGAAGGTTGATACCGATGAGACAGAAGCGGGGACAAAAAGCTTTTCGGCTTTACAATACGTGAAGAAAAATCCGTTGATCTCGGTCAGACCCGCGGGGAGGTTGACATACGACAGATTCTCACAGGCATACATCGGATAGTAATTGATATTGGTAACGCCGGAACCGCTCATATCCAGGAAGCGGAGATTCACGGCGTCGTTAAACGCCGCCTGACGGATCGAGGTCGTTTCTTCGGGCACGCGGTAATACGCAGCCTCTTTCCTTGCGGGGTAATAAAGCAGCTTCGTGAGATCCTTAGAGAAGATCACGCCGTCGACCGTGGTATAATCCGGATGATCCGGAGAAATGATATAGCAGGCGCACGCGGGAAGCGAACCGAGCGAAATCAGCGAAGCGGGAAGCCGCACCTCGCGCAGGTTGGTGCTGAGGTTGTTCGTCAGCATCGGCAGCGTTTTCAGCAGCCCCTCTTCCACCGTGATGCTCGTAAGGCCCCTGCACGACCAGAAGATACTATCCGCAAGATTGCTGACGGAGCCGGGGATGACCACGTCCGTAAGGGAGTTGCAGGAAAGATACGCCGTTTTGCCGATGGAAGAGATACGGTCGTTGTACTCGATCTCAGCCAGACTGCTGCAATACTGGAAGCAGCGCTCGCCGATGGATTCCAGCGCCGCCGGCATGGTGATGCCCGTAAGGCCGCTTGAATCAAACGCATAGGCGTCAAGCGATCTTACGGTATCGGGAAGCGCGATCTGCCGCATATTACTGAGGTAAGAAAAGCAGTAATCGCCCACCGCGGTGACCTCGCCGTAAACGGCCGCGCTTCTGACGCTGCTGCTGAAACTGCGCCACGGGGCGCGGTTGGTGTTGTCATAATCCGGAAGCGCGCCTGCGCCGACCACCTGCAGCTCGTTATTGACGATCTGCCAGCCGAAGCCCTCTTCCAGCGTGCCGGAGGCGGTCGCGCCCTCATGGAACGTGAAGTTATCGTATTCGATCGCGCCGCACTTAATGCACACGTTTTTATCATAGCCCGGGCAGGAAGCTGAAGCGGAGAACGTTTCGGTTGCGAAGGTATGCGGCAGGGTTTCGCCGGAGGTGAAGTAATGGGCGTCGTTATTTTCGATCTCGCCGCAGACGGCGCAGGTATAATGATATTTCGCTGCGCACGCGCAGGTGGCCTCATCAATCCGGGTATCGTCGGAAACGATCTGGGCAGAATAATCGTGGTCGCCGTAAATGCCCTCACCCGCGGTATATACGTATGCGCCGCAGTCAAGGCAGAGTTTTTTCGCTTCGCCGAGGGTCTCGCAGTCCGTGCCCTTCAGCCGCTCCACAAGGCTGAGACGTTCGTGATCGCAGAACGTGAAGGATTCGCTGTACTGCTGCTCCAGCGTTTTGATGGTGGAGGTGTTCGTATAGATGTAATTGTTGTGGGAGAACACCGTAACGACGCCGTCGCGCTGCTCAATGCCCGTAAGGAAATAATCGTCCGCCGGGAACAGCGACGCGCTCGGGGTGTACACAAGGCTTTCGGTACCGGTAACGGTATTGTAGCCGTAAACCTCGCGGCCCTTGAGATACAGCAGCGTATCGCCGATCGCCGTCATTCTGGGCTGGACGACCAACCCCTGCGCGCCGCCGTTCGGATAATACCGGGTGGGGATCTGCAGAAGCACGGTCTCTTCGCCCGCGGGGGTGCGCGCGATCAGCTTGCCGGTGGAATTGACGAAATAATACAGCGTGCCGTTGATATACGCCACCTCGGTACGGGTCCGATTGGTATAGTAGTTCAGATACAGCGTGGAGGTGGGCGTGGTGGGGAAGGAAATATCGTTCCAGTGCCTTGCGCCGAAGGTCTCGTAATCGATCAGGAACTGGTTGTGAAGGATGCCGCCGGGCATGGTGAGGTCGTCCCAGGTAGGATCCACGTAATACGCTTCGCCGTTAAGCCATACCATGCTCCAGCCGTGGGAATGCGTGCTGGACCTGGCATATTCGGCCTCGATGCCGAACTTATCGAGCAGGTAGTTGTACGCCAGCGCGATACCCATGCATACGCCGTGACGGTACACCAGCGGCCCCACCGCGTTGCCTTCCTGCCCGCCGGAAAGGTTCCCCTGATAATCGTATTCGCACCACGCAAGAAGCCGGTCGTGCAGAATCAAACATATATCGGCGTCCGAAAGGGCGGTATCGCCGATCAGTCCGCGGGTCAGTTTTGCGGCGACGTCGTCGCAGGCTGCGCGGCGCTCAAGGAACTTTTCGCGTTCCGACGCCGTAACGGTTACACGGGAAAAATACCTTACGCCGTCGGCCCTGTCGTATTCGTAGTTGGGGTAACACCAAAGAAAACGTGCGTCCAGCGAGGGGATCACACACACCTCGTCGATCGTATCGTCGTTATAGGGGATGCGAAGATTAAGCACGTCCGCGGGTTCGCCGGTGCACATCACCCCGTACATCGCGTCCGCGAGAGCCTTCAGATCGTACGAAGGCTCCGCGTCCGTTTCGGATCGCGCCTTCGCGGGGGCCTTTGCCGGGGTTTTCCCCTGCCCTTCGCCGATGCCGAGGATGCTTTCGGCCCGCGCGCGCATTTCTTCCGCCGATACAACGCCGGAGAAGGACGTTTCGGTTTCGGTAAGGGGTTGTGTTTCCGCCGCCGCGGCCGCGGGCATGAAGCACGCAAACAGCAATACTGCGGCAAGCAATACTGAAATCAGTTTCTTCATGGTTTGTACCTCCTTTGGGGTTAGCGGCCGACAAGAACCTGCGCCGCCTGATTTCAGCATAACAATAAAAAAACACCCCGTCAACGAAAACGGAATGGAAAGCGGTTTATGGGAACAGAAAATTGGAATTTGTCGGGCTGACGCCCGACAGCCGTTCGCCGTTCGCTGTTCGCCGTTCGCAACGCAAAATAGGGTTTC
>JAFRSZ010000330.1 GCA_017439205.1 Clostridia bacterium | reverse complement strand
TGGACCGTATCTTCCGCAAATTCGGGCTTTCCGGCAAATCCTTCATCCCGATGCTCATCGGCGTGGGCTGCGGCGTGCCCGGCATCATGGCGAGCCGTACCATTGAAAACGAACGCGACAGGCGAATGACGATAATGACGACCACGTTCATCCCCTGCGGCGCGAAGGTGCCCTTCATCGCGATGATCGCGGGCGCGATCTTCGGCGGCAGCCCGTGGATCTCCACCTCCGCCTATTTCATCGGCATGGCGGCCATCGTGGTGAGCGGCATCATGCTGAAAAAGACGAAGATGTTCGCGGGCGACCCGGCTCCCTTCGTGATGGAGCTGCCCGCTTACCACTGGCCCACCGTGGGCAACGTGCTGCGCAGCATGTGGGAGCGCGGCTGGAGCTTCATCAAAAAGGCAGGTACCATCATCCTTCTTTCCACCATCGTGGTTTGGTTCACCTCTTACTTCGGCTTTGCCGAGGACGGCTTCCGGATGCTGGAGGCGGATGAGCTCAACCTTTCCATCCTCGCCCGCATCGGCGGCGTGATCGCGTGGATCTTCGCCCCGCTCGGCTGGGGCAACTGGCAGGCTGCCGTGGCTTCCATCACCGGCCTTGTGGCAAAGGAGAACATCGTGGGCACCATGGGCATCCTCTACGGCGGCGGCGAGCTGACGGCCTGGCAGGCGCTGCATCAGGCGTTCACCGGCGTTACCGGCTTCTCGTTCCTCGTGTTCAACCTGCTGTGCGCCCCGTGCTTCGCTGCCATCGGCGCCATCAAGCGCGAGATGAACAACGCCAAATGGACGTGGTTCGCCATCGGCTACCAGTGCGGCTTCGCCTATGCGGTATCGCTGTGCATCAATCAGATCGGCGGCCTGTTCACCGGCAATTTCAACGTGATCGGCTTCATCTGCGCGCTTGCGATCCTTGCGGGCATGGTTTACATGCTGTTCTTCAAGAAGTATAAGGAAGCTACGAAGCTCACGAAGAAGATATAAACTTACGAAAGGAAGCGATCATATGCTCGCCTGGCTTACGGCAAACATCGGTACGGTTCTGATCACGCTGCTGCTGATCGCGGTCGTTGCGATCATCATCGTAAAGCTCCGGGGAGATAAAAAGAAGGGCGTTGCGTCCTGCGGCGGGAACTGCGCGCACTGCGCGATGAGCGGGGAATGCCATCGGAAAGAATAGGCGGTCGCGCCCGGCAGAAGAATTCGCTTCAAATAAGAGGTACGCTGCGGCGTCGGGGCTCCGGCTTCGGCGCCGTTGGTTTTTTACGGAAGGAAATAAAACAATTCCAAAAAAAAGACTTGACATCGTTAATAATATTTGATACAATATAATTGCGTAAAATAAGTGTTGCGGGCAAAGAAGCGATTTCTTTATACCGCCCGGAACACCGAAAAAAAACAGTACGGGAGGCGTTATCACATGAAAACGGTTTATGATTTTACGGTCAAAGACAGAAAGAAGAACGAAGTTTCGCTTGCCGCTTACAGCGGCAAAGTGCTGCTGATCGTGAATACCGCCACGGGCTGCGGGTTCACGCCCCATTACGAGCCGCTGGAGGAGATGTACCGCGATTTCAGAGACAGGGGATTTGAGATCCTCGATTTTCCATGCAACCAGTTCGCGAACCAGGCGCCCGGCGATGAAGACGAGATCCATTCGTTCTGCACGCTGAAGTTCGGCGCGGATTTCCCGCAGTTTGCCAAGATCGACGTCAACGGCGATCTGGCCGATCCGCTCTTCGCGTTTCTGGCTGCGGAAAAACCCTTTGCCGGTTTCGGTAAAGGGCTGAAAAACGCGGCGCTGAACAAATTCGCCGACATGAACAACAAGAAATACGGCGAAAAGGCGTATATCAAATGGAACTTCACCAAATTTCTGATCGACCGCGAAGGCAGAGTGGTCGCACGCTTCGAGCCCACCGAGGATATGAAGGCGGTCCGCTCCGCCGTGGAAGCGATCCTGTAAAAAACGGAGAGAAGGGGAGCGGTCCCTCCCCGGGAACGCGCCGCGAAAAGGGCTGTTTTGCTTTATGATATCAGATCCCCCTGAAGCAGGTTCCGGAGTTTCCTGGTCTGCTTCAGGGGGATTCTGTCAGCTTTATTCAGTGTTTTATACAGCGCCGCCGAACCGCGGTCAGATCGTGATGAGAAACAGGCAGAGGTTCAGTACCAGCCAGCCGGCCGCCGCCGAAGCCGCGCGTTTCGCCGGCGTTTTCTGCTTTACGAACATGAAAATCAGAAGCCCCGTGAGATGCAGTACCAGAAGAACGGTCGTGATGAGCGTCGCAATGCCTACGGGCCAGTCGGGCAGAGCGGGTATCGGCGGCAGTATCGCCGCGAAACGGTGCGAGAGAAAGCCCACATAGATCACGCCGAGAATGAGCACCACCGCCAGCATGGCCGCCGTGCTGAGCAAGGAGCGCAGGACCGGCTTCGGCGTATCGCTCTGCCTGAGCAGCACGAACGTGGTCAGGAAGGTGAGCGCGAACAGGGCGGGCGACAGGGTGGCGAGCGGTACGAGCCCGTTCATGGGCATGTACGGCAGGCTTGCCGCCGCGTGCTGCCAGAAATGGAGCGTAACGCAGGCGAGTACCAGCAATACCGGGAAGGCCGCTTTTTTCAGGAAGTTTTTCATTTCGCTTCCTCCTTTTCTCCGCGAAGGGCGTCGGCGTTCACGCGCAGCCATACAAAGGGGCTGGAGCTGCGTGCGACGCGCTTGAGCGACAGGGGAGAGACGTCGGTAAACGTGTTATTTGAAAAATCGACGTTGACGCAGTCTTTGAGAAAATACGAGCGCCCCTGCAATACGTCGTGCCGGAAAACGCTGCCCAGCGTTACCGTATTGTTGCGGAAAACGAAGCCGTTCACGTTATTGACCGCCAGCAGAAGGCTGCAGAGATCGGTGAACTCGTTATCTTCGATGCATATGTTCGTAAACGCGAAAGAGCTGTTGCTTCTGTCCAGCAGATGCGTGCCCACCTCGATCACCTCGGTGCCGATGAGGCCGCATTCGATGAATTTGTTGTTGCGCACCGCAATGTTGTCCGCGCCCGTGCCCTCGTGCCATACGCCGTTGATATCCATGATGATCTTGATGGCGTTGTGCGTGGTTTTGTAAAAAGTATTGTTCTCCACAAGGCCGTTCGAGGTCTGCAGCAGCAGGCTCCTTGCGCGGTGCTCGTGGAAGTAGTTGTTGCGGATCACGTAGTTGCCGCCGGTGTTGTTGAGGTTGAAAAGGAACCAGCCTTCTTTTACCGATCCCGGCAGGTTTTCTTTGAAGGTGACGCGCCTGAGGTTCCCCTCCAGCCGTTCGCTCGTTTCCACCGTGGCGGTCACGTCCGTAAGGTTGAAGTTTTTATCACGGAACGCCATCGTATCGCCGGGGTCCGCGTTCATCGAGCCGTCGGCCTCGAATACCACGGTATTGCCGTCCGCGCTGTGCAGCCAGCCGACGCCGCTGTTGATGTTCACGTCGTCGTCTCCCTGCCGGCTGAAATCACAGTTCTCGATCAGGAAGCAGCCGTCGGAATCGCTGATGTGCACCGCGTCGGCATCCAGCGACGTAACGCGGGTGCCGGCATAGGCCGGGTCCGGCCCGATAAAGATGTTCCGCAGCGCGAAATGGGAGGTCCTCTCGCCCACGATGATGCCCATGCCCGTGCCGCCGTACAGCTTCAGCGAATCCAGCGTGATATTTCTGCACTGTTCGTAGATATCGATCAGCGAACCGCCGTAGGCCGTGCTGCGCAGGATATACGAATTCCCGCCGAAATGCGCCATCAGGCCGTTGTGCACCACGCGCAGGGTGTCGTCCGCGATCTTCGTCACCTGTTTGATAACGTCGGGGTTTTGCCCCTCGTAGGTCTCTATGTACACGCCCTTCGCGCCGTACGTGCCGGTATCGGGATCGCACTGGCTGATCGCGTAAAGCATATCCTCCGTTGCGTATTGGGGCAGATCAAAAACAAAGTCGAGGGTGTTTTTTTCGCCTTCCACGTCAACCGCGCGGGCGATCGCGCTCAGCGGCTGCTTCTCCCAATCCCAGTCGAAGGCCAGGTCCCGCACCTCCACGCACTCGCAGCGCCGGAGCGAAAAAAAGCTGCTGCCGTGGCTGTAAAGGATCTTCGCGCCGTTGCCGTCGATGCAGGCGTCCGTGATATCGTTCAGACACAGCGCGTCCGAAACGCGGTAAACGCCGCCCGCGTCAAACGCCAAACGGGTGCCGGGGTGCTCCGCGCAGTAGACGAACGCGGCGTTCAGCGCCTCGGCGTTGTTCTCATTCGCGGGGTCCGCGCCGAACTGCGATACGGGAACGGTCTGCAGGGCCTCCCGTTTCGGGGACTCGATAAAGAACCTGCTGCCGCCCACGCCCTGTACCTCCAGCGCCGTGCGGAGCGCGTTCGGGGCGGGTACGTCTTCATACAAAGGCGCGCCCGGCGCGGGAGTCGGGACCTGCCGCAGCAAAACGAAAGCGGCGCAGCCTGCGATCAGCGCGACGGCGCAGATCAGCGCCGTTACTTTTTCAGAAAGCTTCATCTTGATCTCCCTCCATATATTTTTTCACCGTTTCCAGCGTCGCGCCGGGGCCGCCGAGCATCTCGCGGAACATGGATTCGATCCGCTCGCCCGGCCCTGCCGCGTAAAGGTCGATCCCGAAAACGGCTTCATTACAGAGTATGGGGCGCAGCTGTTCTTTTACGGTTTCAGGCTTTCCCCATTCGATCCCGGCGAACGCCGCGGAGATCTCCGCGTTCATCGGATCCGGGGCCAGAGCGTAGGTCCGCCCCCGGTCGTCCACGCCCAGCATGTACCGCAGCCATCCCGCGACGCCGAGCGGTACGGCGGTAAGGGCGCTTGCCGTGCCGTCGCGTTTTACGTATGCCTTCACCGTTTCGCCGAAGCGAACGGCGAGCCCCTGCGAGGCGTCCGTGCAGAGCCGCAGATTCGTATTGCCGAGATAGCTGTTTACGAAGCGGTCGCTGAAAAGCTCGTCCGCAAACGCCTGCGGGGAAATGATGCCCGGGTCGGGCGCCATCGGCATGCCTTCGGTATAGGCCACCGTTTTTGCCAGCTTCATCATCACCGGTTCGCCGTTTCGATGGGCCGCATGTTTTCGACGCCGATGCGCCCCAATTCGTCGGCAAGCGCTGCGTCCGGCCGCGGGGTGATCTTATCGATCATCGTGGAGCAGAAAGAAACCGACGTTTCATCCTGCAGATATTCCGTAAATCCCGGTGAAACGAAGCCCTTTTCGAGCCACGCCCCGGCAATGCCGAGCACGCTCCGCTTCAGCAGCCGCCCGTTCCCGGCGCAGTTGTCCATCGATACCAGCGCCAGGGGCAAGCGGCCTTTATTGTACCGGTGCAGTAAGCCCGCCGCGAGAACGCCCATCGCCGTAACGGCTCTGTTAGGGCCGTTTTCCATGTCTTCCTTCACAGCGGGCAGAAGGGAACCGCCGCTGCTTTTCAGCGCGTACCCCTTTTCGGTGATCGTAAACGAGATAAGCTGCAGGCTTTCGCTTTCAAACAGCGCCTGAACTCTCGCTCTGTTTTCGGCTTTCACGGCTTCCGAGACCGAGCCGAGCACCTTCATCCTGCGGCTGCCGTCCGGGAGCAGCAGCACCGACAGGGCGAGGTTGTCGTGCGGGGCATAGATCCGGTCCACGATCTCTTCGTCGAATACCTCTATGCAGTTGATCCCCCGGTCGAGCAGGCCCTTTTCGAGCAGTTCGTCGGCGACGCCGCCGATAAACAGGCGAAAGATATTTCCCGCGCCGAAGTGTACCCATACCGGCGCCTCTTTCGCGCGTGCGGACGCCGCTTTTACGTTGTACCCGGGCAGCCGCACGCCCGCGGCCTCCCACGCGTCTTTGTTCTGTATCCCGTTCAGCGTCAGTTCCAAAGTTTTCCCTCCCGGTGAATTATATCTTCGCCGCCAATACTGCCTCGATCTCCGCCCGCTCCGGCATCGAGAGCAGCGCGCCCTTTCTTGTGGTGATAATACCGGCCGCGGCGTTGGCGAACCGCAGCATTTCACCGAGCTGCCCGTCCGTAAGGCCCTCCGTGCCGTGTTCAAGCAGGTATGAGAGCGCGCAGGCGCAGAACGTGTCTCCCGCGCCGGTGGTATCCGCCGTGTCCGGGGTCAGAAACGCCGGTTCGTATACCTTGCGGTTCCCGTAGAGGGCGAAGCTGCCGTTTCTGCCGAGCGTTACGAAGATGATCTTCGCTTCGGTCTGCTTTCTGAGTTCCTGAGCGGCCGCGTCGCAGCTTTGCATACCCGTGAGCCACATGAGCTCGTCGTCCGCGATCTTCAGGATATCGCAGCTATGTATCCCGAACCATGCGGCGGCCTTCGCCTGTTCTTCGCTTTTCCACAGCGGCGGCCGGTAGTTCGGGTCGAAAGAGATCAGCGCCTTTGCAGCCTTCGCCGTTTCCAGCGCGTATTTCGTGGCGGAAAGGCAGGGCTCGTCCGTCATCGACAGCGTCCCGAAGTGAAAAATACGGCAGCCTTTGATCAGATCGGTATGCACCTCTTCCTTCGTCAGAAGCGTATCCGCCCCGTTTTCGCGGTAAAAAGAGAAATCGCGTTCCCCGTCCGGGCCCGTATGCACGAACGCGAGCGTGGTGGGCGCGCCGTCGCCGAGGACCAGCCCTTCGGCGGAAATACCTGCGCGCACGATCGCGTCCCGCAGCTGCCGCCCGAAGCCGTCGTTTCCCACCTTGCCGATAAAGGCCGTGCTGCGGCCGAGCTTTGCGAGCATTGCCAGCACGTTGCACGGCGCGCCGCCGGGGTTGGCCTCATACGCCGGATTCCCGTTTGTGCCGTCGCCGTCCCGAATAAAGTCGATCAGCAGTTCGCCCAGCGCAGCAACGTCGGTCATAAACATCAGCTCCCGAAAGTACAGTTCACGTTTATCATATCAGAAACGCTTAAACAAATCAACCGCAAAGCTGCAGAAAACGATATTGAAAGCGCCGTGCCGATATGGTATGATACCTTCGGATCGTGAATAACAAAGCGGAGGGGAAAACAGATGAAAAACGGTAAAGCTTCAGAAAAAACGGCGGTGAAAACGCCGTTTCTCGGCTGCGCATATTACCCGGAGGACTGGAACGACGATCAGCTTCTTTACGACGTAAAGATGATGCTTGAGGCCGGGATTTCCTGCGCCCGCATCGGGGAATTCGCGTGGCGCAAAATGGAGCCTGCGCCCGGCAGATACGAATTCGGCTGGCTGCACCGCGTGGTGGATACGCTGCGTGAAGCCGGGATCGCCGTGGTCCTGGGCACGCCCACCGCAACGCCTCCGGTATGGCTCGGCGAGGCGCACCCGGACGTGTTCGTCCTGCATGAGAACGGTACGCGCGCGCAGCACGGCGGGCGGCGGCACTGCTGCTCCAACAACCCGCATTATCTCGCGGCGTGCGATGAGATCGTACGCGCCATGGGGCGCGAATTCGGCGGCGACCCCAACGTGATCGGCTGGCAGCTCGATAACGAGATCTATACGTGGGGCACGGGCTGTACCTGCGTTTACTGCATGAACGCTTTCCACGACCGGCTGAAACGGGAATACGGCACGGTGGAAAACCTGAACGCCCGCTGGAACCTGAACCTGTTCAGCCAGGCCTACGACCGCTTCGACCAGGTGCCGGGCGATTGGAACGCGTGGCATAACCCGCATCTGAAATACGAATGGGCGGCCGCCCATCATAACGCCGATATCGCGTTTATCCACCGGCAGGCGGATATCCTGCGGCAGTATACGGACGCGCCGATCGGCACCGATATGATGCCCACCGACGGCATGGATTACGAACAGATGTGCGGGCCGCTGGACGTGGTGATGTTCAACCATTACAACACGCCCGAAAATCTGTCGGACGCGGTCTTCTGGTTCGATTTCCTCCGCCCGCTGAAAGACCGCCCCTTCTGGAACACCGAAACCGCCGCCACGTGGAACGGTTCCGTTTCCATCGGGCAGTTCCTGAAGCCGGAGGGCTACTGCCGGGTCAATTCGTGGCTGCCCGCGGCGCTGGGCGGCGAATGCAATATGTACTGGCTGTGGCGGCAGCACTGGGCGGGCCACGAGCTGCTGCACGGCTCGGTATTGTCGCCCGAGGGCAGGCCCACGCACACCTTCGGCGAGGTGCAGCGCACCGCCGCGGAATTCGCCGCGGCCTCCGCCTTCCTTACCGAAACAAAAGTCAGAACGGACGTTGCGCTCCACTTTACAAGCAGATCGTGGCAGCTTTTTGAAAAGCAGCCGTTTTTCGACGGCTGCAGCTACCTTGAGAACGTGCTCGCGTCGCACCGCTCCCTCGTGCGCTGCGGCGTGCGGCCGGACGTGCTCGGCGCAGGGCGCTCCCTCGCCGGTTATAAGCTTCTTGTTTCGCCCTGCGTGATGACGCTGGAAGACGGCGATCTCGCCCAAAGGATCCGCGCGTTCGTTGAGAACGGCGGCGTCTGGGTGGCGGGGCCCATCACGGACGTGCGCAACGGCGTCGGCGCGCACTATACTCACCGCGCGACCGGCATGCTCGAAGACTGGCTCGGCGTGCGTCTTGATTACAGCGTACCCACCGACGGCAGCGTGCTGAAAACCGCATGGGAAACCGGCGAAGCGCTTGAGGTGAAGCGCTGGGCGGAGCTGTATACGCCCGGCGTCGGCGAACGGCTTGCCTGTGTTACCGGCGGCCATTCCGCCCTTGCGGGCAGGAGCGTGATCTCCCGTCACAGGGTGGGCAGGGGAGAGGTGATCCTCTGCGGCGCGCTGCTCGGGCCCGAAGATCTCGACCGGCTGCTGGCGCTCGCGCTGGCGGACGCGCGGGTGAAAACGTACCGCGTCAACGGTTCGCTGGCCGTATGTCCCCGGCAGGGAGAAACCGAAAAGGGCTTCGTGCTGTGCGAAACGGCGAACGCGCCCGCATCTCTGCAAACGGAAACCCCGCTGACCGATCTGCTGACCGGCGAAACCTTCCGCGGCCTTGTGCCCGTAGAGCCCTACGGCGTGCGGGTGCTTGCCGAAATTTAAAGATAACCGTATGATGCAAAAGACCGGCTGTGTTCGGGGCAAAAGGATCGCGCGCAAGCCGGATAAAAAAGCCTCCCGTGATACGGATACAGGTATCACGGGAGGTATTTCCGTATTGTATGCAAAGCTTCTTCCGGCTGTTATTTCTGCGTGCCGAGCCACCACTCGGTGAACGCGTCCGGGTAATTCGTCTTGAACCCGGCTACGCCCATCTCGCAGATCTTCGCCCACCATTCGGGGTAATCGCCGAGATTCGAGAATACTCTTATGCCCATTTCCGCCAGCATATCCACGTCCTTTTTCGTGAAGGCCTCGTTGTTGAGGCCCACCTCCCACAGATCGGAGCGGCGTACGAATTCCATGTTCTCCTCGGTCAGGAAGCGGATGTTCGCGCCGAGGCGCAGCCCCTCCGGTTTGCCCTTTGCGCGGTAGTGCGCCTGCATTTCCTCCAGCACGGCTCTGTCGCCCGAGAAGAAGATATAGCGCGAAACGTTGGGCGACGCCGTCAGGATCTCATCCATGCGGGGGCACATGCCCACGTCCTTGAATTCCACCTCCACGGTGAAGTCGCGCTGCACGGTGGAAAGCCACGCGTCGAACTCCGGGAAGGTGATCAGGTGCGTCACCCGGCTTTCGGGGTGGTCCGGCGGCGTCTGGCAGCGCCTGCCGCCCGCGTGCTCGGTCCAGGGGATCGGCGGGTATTTGAATTTCAGCGCGTCGCGGTAGGGGATATCGAACCGCTTGATCTGTTCCGCAGTCATATCCTTCAGCCGCTCGGTGTGCCGCTCAAAGGTCATATATCCCATATTGGAATTGTGTGTCACGATGATCTCGCCGTCGCCGGAGATGTTGATATCCATCTCCACGCCTTCACAGCCGAGTTCCTCCGCCTTCTGGAACGCCTCCAGCGAGTTTTCGGGCGCGAACTGGGTCACGCCCGTGTGGGCGAGACGCATGGGAATGCCGCAGTATTCTTTTTTCATAGGGGTTCTCCTCCTTTCAGGATACTGCTATTGTATCACAGACCGCCGCGTTTTTCTACCCCTTGCGGCAAAAAAACAGGGCTTCTGCGGCAGCTGTTGATTTATGCCGCGCAACGGCGTATAATAGAGGCGGCGCGGCGCATCAGGCCCGCGGCGCGGAAAGGAGCGGATCCTGTGAAGAAAACGGTATCGGTGATCGGCCTCGGCAACAGAGGCACGGAATATATGGGCTTTCTGAAGGCCTTCCATTCGTCCAAGGTCGGTATTTACGCGCTCTGCGATTGCCGAAAGCAGGCGCTGGACGATATCGCGCCGAAATTTTCGGTGCCTCAGGAGCGGCGGTTCCTCTCAGCCGAAGCGTTCTTCGCGCAGGGGCCCGTTTCAGACGCGCTGATCGTCACCACGCAGGACGCGAGCCACTACGAGATCGCGAAGCAGGCCATCCTTACGGGGTACAAGCTCATCCTGCTCGAAAAGCCCGTGAGCGGCGTAAAAGAGAAGTACACCGAACTGCGGGACCTCGCCGCTGCAAACGGCGCGCTGCTCATCGTTTGCCACGTGCTGCGCTATTCCAACTATTACCGCAAGATCAAAGAGATCATCTGCAGCGGGCAGATCGGGGAGATCGTTACCGTAAACCACACCGAAAACGTGGGGTATTTCCACTTCGCGCACAGCTTCGTGCGGGGCAACTGGCGGGATGAAGCGGCCTCAACGCCGTCCATTCTGGCGAAGTGTTGCCACGATATCGACCTGATCGCATGGTTCATGGATTCCCCCTGCGTCAGCGTAAGCTCCGTTGGCTCGCTGAAGTATTTCCGCAGAGAGAACGCGCCCGAGGGCGCCGCGCCCACCTGCATGGGCGGCTGCCGGGCGAAAAAGACCTGCCCCTACGACGCCGAGCGCCTCTATATCAAGGACCCGTTTTACAAGGCGAAGTTCATAAAATACATGAAGCGTACCCTCACCGGCAAGGCGAAGAACACCCGGGCGGACGTGCAAGAGGCGCTGCGGCACGGCGATTACGGCAGGTGCGTATTCATGTGCGACAACGACGTGTGCGATAACCAGCTCGTCACCATGACATTTGCGAACGGCGCCACCGCGGTGCTGGAGATGAACGCGTTTTCAGACAAGATGCACCGCGAGTGCCATATCGTTGGCACGAAGGGGGAGCTCATAGGGTACGGCACGAAGCTTCAGATGCGCCTCTTCGGCGGCAAAAGCGAAAAGGTGCATACGTTCAGCCCCGGCATCGGCGGGCACGTGGAGGGCGATCTCAGGCTCGTCGCGGGGTTTGTAAAGCTTTTGTGCGGCGAAACGACGGACCTTACCGATATCACCACAATCGAGGCGACCGTTATGAGCCACGATATCGCGCTGGCAGCCGAAGCGTCCCGGAAAAACGGCGGCGCGCCGGTATTCCTGAAAGAAATATGATCACGCGGGAACAAAAACGGGGGCGGTGAAAACCGCCCCCGTTGCTATATAGTTTGTCCGTCAGCATTCCGATGAAAAATCAAAGGATATCGGCGCCGTGATGCGATCCCATAAATCGCTGAAAAACGATCTCACCGCGTCCTTTACCAGCGGGAACAGCGCCCGCAGGATGTTCTGCACGCGGTCGTAACCTTCGTCGGGGTTGCCGGCGAGGGTGCCGTTCGGCTCCGTCGGTTCCCCGGCGTAATCCGAGGTGTGCCCGCACAGCCACGAAACCACGCCGTCCGGGTACGTGAGCGAGATCTCTCTGCCCGTCGCGTCGGTGGTGACCGCGTTGGGGTATTTCCCGCCGTCGTAGGTGAACAGGTCGTTTGCCAGCGCAAACCATACGAAGTGGTTGCTCTGGGTGTATTTGCCGTCCGGGTATTTAACGCGCCCGAAGAGCGTCAGCCTGCAGTCGGCGGGCACGTTCGTCTTTTCGCACAGCGTGTTCCAGATATCCTCGCTGAAGGTGTAATACCCTGCGATGATATCGAAGCGGCTCACGATCAGCCATACCGGCAGGTCGGCGATCGCTTCGATCTGCTCGTCGGAAGGCGCGTAGGCGGGGCACAGCGGGAACGCCGCGGCAAAGAACGTCGGGTAGCTCGACGCCATTTTGAGCGTCATTTTGCCGCCCATCGAAAAGCCGCCCACGTAGATCCGGGCAAGGTCGATCCGGTCTGCGTTTTTCGCGATGAAATCGTCGACGGCGGCCTTTACGCTCGCCACGTATCCGTCGTTCCAGTAGTCGCCGTTTTCCTCATGGCTGCGCGGCACGAAGAGAAACGCGCCGCCGCCGGTGAACCGCCCCTGGATCTCGTCGCTCGCCCACAGAGAAAAGTTGTTTTCTTCGATCTGCGCGCGGGGCGCAGAGCCCTGGCCCGCCCCGTGGAAGTATACCACCAGCGGCAGCTTCGCCCCGGCGGGGGCGTCGGGCGCAAAATAAACGTAATCCACCGAAAGCCCGTTCACCGCCGGACCCGCGCCGTCAATGAATTTCGCCTTCAGCGCCGGTATCTCGTCCGGGTTCGCCGCGTAGCCCGTAACCCCGACGCTGAAAATCAGCAGTACGCTCAGAAAAACACATAATACCTTTTTCATATTCATTTTCCCCTTTTCAGATGCCGTTCGGTTGGGCTCCGGTTTCCGCGTTTACCGCACGAGCCCGCGGAGTATGTTTCTTATCACCGCAAGCACGTGGAAGAACCTGCCGTACAGGTTTACGAAAGTCGTAAACATTCCGGCGCCGCGCGCGTCCCTGCCCGGCGCGTTGATCACGGGTTCGGTTTCGCTGCCGAGGCCGTTGTCACAGAGTGTGCGCAGCACCGCGCGGGCGATCTTTTCGTTGCCCGCGGCGCTGGGGTGGATGCGGTCCTCGGCGAAATCGCGGTCGGAGTCCGTCAATACCTGCGCCACTTCAACGATCAGTATCTCGCCGGGGTTTGCCGCCGCGAAGCGTCTGATCGCGCCGTTCAAACGGTCCGCCCCCTGTTGGTACACGTCGCCGATGTAGCCGGTCTGCGGGTTATAAAGCGTTTGCAGAAGAATGGCGGCCTTCGGGTTCAGGGCGCGCACCGTGCTTACGATCGTGCCGAGATCCTCGTAAAAGGTCGCGGTGATCTCATCCAGACGGGCAAAATCTTCTTTCACGATCCCGTCGTAAAGAATGCCGTTCAGATCCCCTAAAAGGAAGTTGTTGCCGCCGATGGATATGCTGATGATGTCCGCTCTGCCCACCGCGGCGCTTACCGTATCGTTTTCGAGCCTGCGCAGCAGGTTCGCAGTGGTATGGCCGGGCACGGCATAGTTTTCATAAGCGTAACGGTTCGTATCGGCAACGATTCTGCCGTATACGGCCTCGGTGGGGTTGGAAAGCCCGGAGCCGTAGGCGATGGAATCGCCGAGCACCACGTACAGCGGACGCGCCGCTGCGCCTGCGGGAACGGCGCACAGGCACGCCAGAA
Source organism: Clostridia bacterium (assembly GCA_017439205.1). Taxonomy (GTDB): domain Bacteria; phylum Bacillota; class Clostridia; order Oscillospirales; family Acutalibacteraceae; genus RUG806. The sequence goes on along the minus strand of JAFRSZ010000330.1, from coordinate 487 downwards.
GAACGGCGGCCAGAAGAACGGAAAATACGGATCTCATTTTCTTTGTCATAGGTGTGACCTCCTTTTGTTTTTATTATAACGAAAAGAAAAGGAATAACAATATTCCCGAAGCGCATATGCACGTTTTAAAAAAGTTGTGCATCCGTTCCGGCGCATACGGTTGCATTCCGGCGCGGCTTTTAGTATACTGAATATCACAAAGAGAAAAGGAAGGCTTATCTTATGCATATCACGGTAAACGGCGTCAGGCTTTACTATGAGGTGACGGGCGCGGGCAAACCGCTTGTAATGGCGCACTGCAACAGCATGGACCATAAGATCTTCCGGCGCGCGGTAAAGGTGCTTTCGCAGCGGTTTACGGTGTACTGCCCCGATTCGCGCGACCACGGCAGGAGCGAAAAGGTGAAAACGCTACACTACGAGGATATGGCGGAGGATATGTACCGCTTCATCACCGCGCTGGAGCTTGAAAAACCGGTGTTCTACG
>JAFRSZ010000329.1 GCA_017439205.1 Clostridia bacterium | reverse complement strand
TTTCTGAACCAAATGCTGTTCGACAGATCAAAGAGATTAGATCAAAGGTGCTTGATGAAATCAATAATGATATTACAAAGCCCAGTTCTTTTAGACCTCCGATTTGTGTTTATGTTTCAGGAAAGTTATCACGGGATACACTGATTGAAGAACGGTCAAGCTGGTATGACACTAAATGGCGAGATGTAGAAGAATTGACTGTAACGGATTGTAAAATCACAGTAGTAGATAGAAATTATGTGTAGTCATGACTAACAATCGTTAATTTATGTTTTATCATCGCGTAACTTTATTTTGCGGCCATTACGGCAGCGGAAAAACGAATTTAGCGGTCAACTGGGCCCTGTGGCTGCGGGAGCAGAACCTTCCCGCGGCGCTGGCGGATATCGACGTCGTGAACCCGTATTTCCGCAGTAAAGACAGTGAAAAGGAGCTCTCTGCCGCGGGCGTGCGCGTGGTGGCGCTGCCGTTTGCCAACAGCAGTGTGGATCTGCCCAGCCTGCCCAGCGAGGTATACGGCCTCGTGCAGCGGCGCGACGTTTACGCGGTGCTGGATATCGGCGGCGACGAGCGCGGCGCGCTGGCGCTGGGGCGGTTCGCCCCGTACATTGCCGAAGAAAACGATTACGAGATGTTCTTCGTCGTCAATTTCTTCCGGCCCCTGACGCCGGACGCCGAAAGCGCGATGGAGGTGCTGCGTGAGATCGAGGCAGCCACGCCGCTGAAATTCACCGCGATCGTCAACAATTCCAACCTCGGCGAAGAAACCGCGCCCGCCGACGTGGAAAGCACCCTTGAAGAAGCGCGGCGTCTGTCTGTCCTCTCCGGCCTGCCGTTGGCGTTTACCTCCGTATGCGCCCGCCTGAAAGACCGGGTAAAAGCGGATAACCTGTTCTATATGGAACTGCAGAAAAAAATCTTTTAATTCCGAATTCCGCATTCCGAATTCCGAATTGAATAACAGTATTGGATGTGATTCTATGCCGAAAGTAACCTTTAACACCGATATCTGCAAGGGCTGCGGCCTGTGCGTGCTGGCGTGCCCGAAAAAGATCCTTGTGATCGCCGCGGATAAGATCAACAAAAAGGGGCATTCCCCCGCCGAGATCACCGATCAATCGAAGTGCATCGGCTGCGCGTTCTGTGCCACCATGTGCCCCGACTGCGTGATCACCGTTGAGAAATGAGGTGGAGAAATGAGCGATAAAGTTTTGATGAAGGGCAACGAAGCCATCGCGGAGGCCGCCATACGCGCGGGCTGCCGCCATTACTTCGGTTACCCGATCACCCCCCAGACGGAGCTTGCCGCCTATATGAGCAAGCGCATGCCCAAGATCGGCGGCGTGTTCCTGCAGGCGGAGAGCGAGATCGCCGCCATCAACATGGTATACGGCGTGGCCGGTACCGGCAAGCGCGTGATGACCTCGTCTTCGTCGCCGGGCGTTTCGCTGAAGCAGGAGGGCATCAGTTATATCGCGGGCTCCGATCTTCCCGCCCTGATCGTGAACGTGGAGCGCGGCGGGCCGGGCCTCGGCGGCATCCAGCCCAGCCAGAGCGATTATTTTCAGGCTGTCAAGGGCGGCGGCCACGGCGATTACCACCTGATCGTGCTCACCCCCGCGAGCGTGCAGGAGATGGCGGACCTCACCGGCCTTGCCTTCGATCTGGCAGATAAATACCGTATGCCCGCCATGCTGCTGGCGGACGGTACCACGGGCCAGATGATGGAACCCGTGCAGCTGCCTGAAACCGAGCCCGTATCGGTCGAAAAGCCCTGGGCGATCACCGGCACCGGCATGAAACGCAAGCACAACATCATCAATTCCCTTTACCTGCAGCCCGAGGAGCTGGAGCGCACCAATTTCGAGCGTTTTCAGCGTTACGCGCAGGTGGAAGAAAACGAAGTGCGTTACGAGAGCTTCCTCACCGAGGACGCCGATATCGTCGTCGTGGCGTTCGGCATCGCGGCGCGCGTGTCCAAAAACGCGGTGCTCGCCGCCAGAAAGGCCGGCGTCAGGGCGGGGCTGATCCGCCCGATCACCGTGTGGCCCTTCCCGAAAAAGCAGCTCGAGGCGCTTTCTCATACCGCAAAGGGCTTTCTGAGCGTGGAGCTGAGCATGGGCCAGATGATCGAGGACGTGCGTCTGTCCATCCATGATAAGCGGCCCGTGCGCCTGTGCAACCGCGCCGGGGGCATGATCCCGAGCCCGGACGAGGTGCTCGCCGCCATTCTGAAAATGCAGGAGGAGGTTTGAGTTATGATCGTATTCCAGAAACCCAAAAGCCTCACGGACGCCGAATTCCATTACTGCCCCGGCTGCACGCACGGCATCATCCACCGCCTTGTGGCGGAGGCGATCGATACCCTCGGCATCGAGGGCCGCACCATCGGCGTCGCGCCGGTCGGCTGCGCCGTAATGGCGTATAACTATTTCGCATGCGATATGGCGGAAGCCGCCCACGGACGCGCCCCCGCCATGGCTACGGGCATCAAGCGCTCGCTGCCCGAAAACATCGTTTTCACCTATCAGGGCGACGGCGACCTCGCCAGCATCGGCATGGCCGAAACCGTGCACGCCGCCACCCGGAACGAGAACATCACCGTGATCTTCGTCAACAACGCGATCTACGGCATGACGGGCGGTCAGATGGCGCCCACCTCGCTGCCCGGGCAGGTCACGCAGACCTCCCCCTACGGCAGGGACGTCAAAACCGCGGGCTACCCGATCCGCGTGTGCGAAATGCTCTCGCAGCTCGACGGCCCCGAATACATCGCCCGCGTGGCGGTGAACAACGTGAAAAACGTGAAGGCCGCGGGCAAGGCGATTCTGAAGGCGTTCCAAAACCAGGTGGACGGCAAGGGCTTCTCGCTGGTTGAGGTGGTATCCTCCTGCCCCACCAACTGGGGCATGACGCCCGAAAAGGCGCTGCAGTGGGTAGACGAAAAGATGATCCCGTATTATCCCCTCGGGGTGTATAAAGACAGAAGCGCGGAGGTGACTGCCGAATGACGACCGAAATACTGATTGCCGGCTTCGGCGGGCAGGGCGTACTGTTCGCCGGTAAATTCCTTGCGTACAAGGGCCTCATCGAGGACCGCCAGGTGAGCTGGCTGCCTTCTTACGGCCCCGAGATGCGCGGCGGCACGGCGAACTGCAGCGTGATCTTAAGCGACGACCCCGTGGGATCGCCCATCGTTTCCAAGCCCTCGGTGCTGATGGCGATGAACCTGCCGAGCCTCGACAAATACGAGAAGGACGTGCTTCCCGGCGGCAAGATCTTTGTGGACAGCACGCTCATCTCCCGCAAGGTGGAGCGCACGGACGTGGACGTGTACTACATCCCCTCCACGCAGCTCGCCAGAGAGATCGGCGCGCCCACGCTCGCCAACATGGTGATGACCGGCAAGGTGATCAGAGAGTGCGAAGGCATCTCCGACGCATTCCTTCAAGAAGCGCTCGGCAAGGTGGTGTCCGCCCGCCACGCAGACCTGAAGGATATCAACCTCAAGGCCCTCAAAACCGGCATGGCGTTTCCCGACTGATCCGTTCGCATATATAAAAACGGGACCCACTGCGCTGCAGTGGGTCGTTTTTTTCGTATGATATCCGGCTTTTCCGGCGGGCGCATCCGGCTTTGCCCCTTATCGGTCTTTCCCGGGGTCTGTGGGCGGACGGGTGCCGGTCGCCTGCCGGATCCCGTTCTTTATTTCCGCTGCGGTCTGCCGAACGGCGTTTTCCACGTTGGTCGCCGCCTTTTGTATGCCGCTCTGTAAATCGGAAGCGCCCTGCCTGAAGCTTTGCTGCCCGTATCCCTGCTGCGGGTACTGCCCGTATCCCTGCTGCGGGTACTGCCCGTATCCCTGCTGCGGATACTGCCCGTATCCCTGCTGTGGGGGCTGGTTGTATCCCTGCTGCGGAGGCTGCCCGTATCCCTGCTGCGGAATGCTCTTCTGCTGATATCCCTGCTGCGCGGCGGAAGGTACGCCGTAGGGGTCCTTCTGCCCCGAGAAAGACGTGCGTGACCCTGCAAAAGAGTTCTGCGGACCTGAGAAAGTTTTCTGCGATCCGGCGAAAGAGTTCTGCGATCCGGCGAAAGAGTTCTGCGATCCGGCGAAAGAGTTCTGCGATCCGGCGAAAGAGTTCTGCGGGGCGACGCCTGCGATCTCCGTAAGCAGTTTGAAATTTGCCTCTCTGGTCTTTTTCATGATAAAGATCCAGTCGTAGATTATGATCAGGCCGAAGCCGCCGAGCGTGAGGAGCTTGATCACACCCCAAACGATATCGCCGATGAAAAAGCGGTCCGCGCCGAGGCCTCCGGCAAGCAGCGAGAGGATGAGCGCCGTTTGCGGGCTCTTGTAGCCCGCGCTGCTCACGGCTGCGAATCTGGCTTCATCCAATCCGGCAAGGATCCGGCCGATCTCGTTGGTCTGCGCGGGATCAAAGAAATCCCGGTGCTGTGCGATGAACGTCTGTATCCTGTTGTTGTCGGCGAACGTCGCAGGTCTGTTCTGCGCGGCGGTCTGTACGGGCGGCGTCTGTCTTGTTACGGTCTGCGCGTTGAAAGGCGGCGTTTGCGAGGGTGCCCCGAACCCTGCGGCGCGGGCGCTTTCGGCGGGCGTTTTGTCTGCTGCGGGCGCTTTGCTACCGACGCTCTCATCGGCGGGTCCGCGCGAAGACTGCAGGAGCTTTGTCGCCTCCAGCTTTTTATAGAAATCATTCTCATTCTGCAGCTTATGCAGAAAGATCGCCTGATTGGTAGAGAGCTGCATTTCCATACCGGCGGACATCTCCACTTCCTCCAGCATGATGGAAAGGAAGGGGATCTGCTTCATCAGCGCGAAATTCAGTTCCCGGCGGCAGTTGTGGGAGTTCAGGTAGTTTTTCGAAATAAACCCCATGCAAACGGCGCTGCGGCTCAGATGGTCCGCAATGGTTTCCGGCCATTCGCTGCCGGGGTCGATCCCCTCGTCGTACCATACGCGGTAACCATCTGCGGCAAGCCGCTCAATAATGGGATAAACGCGTTCCCCGTCTTTATGGCTGTAACTGATAAAAACGGAGCCCTGATCCCCTTCATACGGAACAACGGAACAACGTTTCAAGTAAAGCACCTCGATACGCAATCATTTTATATTATTTTATCATATCGGGGCGTGGGTGTAAAGCGTTTTTTTGCGGGCGCACGCCGTGCCGCGGGCGAAAAAACGTTTTTATCTGCTGCGCGGCGCTCAACGGCTGAATATTTGCACGGATATGCTGCAATTTGTATAATTGCTCTTGAAAAAAAGATAAAAATACTGTATAATTTTTATGTATCGGTATCGGATTCAATATCCCGGTTCCCGCACAAAAGGTTTTTGGAGGTAAAAAACGATGAAAAAACGAATGCTTTCCATACTGCTGGCAGCGTTGATGGTTTGTTCCGTTCTGCTGCCGCTTGCAAACGTCGCTTCGGCGGCGAGCCAGCCCAGGCTGCGCATGCTGCACAACAACAGCGGCGAAAACGCCTATCTGGAGATGGGCCTCGATGAGATCACCTACACCGGCGTAAAGGTCACGTCGGTAGACACAAAGAACAAAACGGTGTTTATTTCGTTCGACAGCGTGCAGTCGGACGTATTCGCCTTCTACTTTGTGATGCCGAACTCAGACTGGACGCTGTTTGTCGGCCTGAAGGGCGTCAGCCGGCTGCCTGTAAAGTATAACGAGCTCACAAAATCGTGGGTGGGCCTCGGTACCAACGGCTCGATGCTGGTTTACGCCCAAATCGGCGGCAGCGCCCTGTATATCAACGGCGAATACGGCAAGAGTAAGGCCGCGGCGCTCAATGAGGATTACTACGGCCTGTACGGCGACAGCATCGCCGTGGGCAACAACACCGATACCCTGAACCTGTGGGTCTCCTTCAACCTGAACACCACGGGCCCCTCCAGAGAGGTTTATCCCTTCAAGGTCACGGGCAAGAACTGCAGAGCGTCTCTGAACGGCGTCAATTTCTTCTATAACGTGCAAACCACCTACGGCTTCGGCAATTCCGAGAGCACGCCCATCGAGCTGCTCTTTAACACCTATCTTTACACCCGGTGCAAAACGGATAACGGCACCAATGTGAATCCCTTCCGTTACCTGATCTACGACAACAGCTTTACGGGCCTCGTGCATATCGAGTCCGACGGTTACCACATCGGCGGCGCGTATTCTTCGGAAAGCAACGTTGCGGTGCTCGGCCAGCGCCATTACGCGAAGATCGGCAACCGGCACTATTATCACGCCATTTCCAAAAACTGCGCGTTCTCGCTGATGCACATTGAGCATTCCACGCTTGCCAACGCGTTTTCCTTCCCGCTTGAATACGGCTATACGCTGCCTCAGGTCGTGGAGGGGCCGAACTTCATCGCGAAGGTGATGTGGACGGCAGAGGGCGACGATAAAACGGATCTTACGGGCACCAAGGTGGAATACGACAAAAAATATACCGCGAACATCACCGTGATCCCCGTCAATTTCTGGTATATGTCCGGAAAGACCCAGCTCAATAAGGATCTGTACAGCGCCTCCGGCACCCTGAAGCCCGCGAATTCGTATTCCCGCGGCATGAGAGACAACAATCCATACGAGCCGGTGATCTTCTTCCGTTACAATCCCGTTGTGAAACCCTCCCTGAAAATCACGAAGCAGCCCGTGGATTATTACGGCAGCGGCACGGACAAGGCCGCGAAGTTCAGCGTGGACTGCAACGACGCCACCGCCACCTACCAGTGGCAGACGTCGAACAGCGCCTCCGGCCCGTGGACGGACATCACCGATAAATACACCACCGGCGGCGGTATCATCATCGGCGGCGCAAAGGCAAAGAACCTGACCTACAACTTCACCTACAGCGAGGTCGCCGCGGATCTGAAATATTTCCGCTGCGCCGTAAAATCCGGCGTGATTACGGTTTATTCCGACATTGTAAAATACGAATACAAATCCGCTCCGTTAACGCCGATCCACCACGACGACCTCAGATACACCGTGCCCATGGCAGGCAAAAAGCTCGTAACGCCCTCGTATAAGAACTGGCTCAACACAAACTTTAACGTGACCGAAAAATGGTATAAGGTAACGATCAAGCTGTCCGGCGGGGAGCTGCAGGAGGTTGAGAACCTCATTGTTTCGGGTTCTACCTTTACAAACGGCATCTACCGGGTCAGATTCGAGCTTACACCGAAAACCGGCATGTACCTTGCGGACGATTTCTTCCTTGACGTTACCAACAGCTTCCGTCCCGTAGGAGGGTACGATATCGTCTATTCCTCCTCCAAGGTCACGGTGAAAGCCGATTATAACGTATTCGATTACCTCAGCAAGCTGACGCTCGGCGGCAACTGGGTGCCCGTATCGGGAAAAACGACGAACAACTCTATCCCATATCCGCATGCTTACGACGATTCAGGCAACTTGATCGGAATGGGAAGCTCCAACCCGACGGATAAGGTCGTGATCAACCGGAGCAAATGCTTCTGGTACGAGGGCATGGCAACGGCCGATCCCACGCCGATGACGGAGACCGACGTGTTTGAAGACGGCCATTATTACACCTACCGCTTCAACGTGGGGCCGTTGACCGGCTACACCTTCAGAGACGATATCAAGTTCGTGCACAAGGACGATCCGTATGACGTTACCGTAACGGCCACGAAGCTGAGCGACGGTACCTATAACGTCGATTTCACCTATTCGCGCCTTGCTTCCTCGATCACGCAGATCAAACTCAGATACGTGGACGCCGTTTACGGCAAAAAGGATTACGTCAAAAACGAGGTCCGCTCGATGGAGAGCGACCTCTACACGGTGAAATCCTCTTTGGGCTGGTATGAAACCAGCTTCGGCACAACGCCCGTAACTCCACAGACGGGCAAGACCTATTACCAGACCATCGTGCTTACCGCCGCCGACGGTTACCGCTTTACCTCTGATATCTCCGCCATCGAAACCTACGCGTTCGAGGATTACTATGCCAAGAACGAGGTGAAATACGATTTCGCGGACTATAAGGTTTCAAGCGTATCCCGCGAGAACGATACGCTCACGATTTCGCTGGGCTTCAACTGCACCGAAGCGCGTCTGTATAAATGCACGGTCACCGATCTGGATTCACCCAGGGCGAACACCCTGCTGGATACGAAGGTGACGCTCGGCAACCCCGACAGCGTTTTCAAATTCCTCGAGTATACGATCAACGGCAAGCGCGTTGACGCCTCCAAGGTGAAGCCCGCGCCCGGCGATATTATCAACGCGTACCTCGGCGTTACCGCCGCCGACGGCCTCGTCTTTGACGACGCCGTTCAGATGTACTGGACCGTGGATGAGGGCACGGCAAACGAGCGGAACGAGAAGACCTACCGCGACGAGACCTATTCCGCCGATCCCACCGTGGCCGTGTTCACGCTGTATTTTGAAATTCCCACCGACGATACCGTGATACGCAACCTCACGATGGTTATGAAGCCGCCGCAGGCAGACGAGGAATTCGACCACGGCCGCTGGATCTGGGGTTACGGCTTGGATAATCAGGAGATCGCTGTGTTTGAGGACGGCGAATATATCTCCAATTACAATTATACGGCGAAGGCCGGTCAGACCTATGAGATCATCGGTTTCGTTCTGCCGAAGGGTGGCTACACCATCGCGGACGACGCCGTTGCCACCTGGGACGTTTACGGCACGTCGTATACCGGCAAGCGCGTAACGCCGGATGGGTTGACACCCGGCTGGTACGCCTTTAAGTTCGAGTATACGGTTCCCGACGGCTTCATGCTCGGCGACGTGGATAACGATACGAAGATCACGGCCTCCGACGCCCGCCTTGCGCTGCGCCGCGCGGTGGATCTGGAAACCTATACCCCGGGCAGCAGGGAATTCAAGGCCTGCGACGTGGATAAGGACGGCAGCGTGACCGCGAACGACGCCAGAAGCATCCTGCGCGCCGCCGTCGATCTGGAGGACCCCGCCACCTGGTAAGGCGCGGATCCGTAAGAGAACAGAATTTTAATTGGAGGAATGAAAATGAAAAAACGCTTTTTTGCGATGATCCTTGCCGTGCTGCTCACGGTCACGGCGCTGCCGCTGCTTGCGTCGGCGGAATCCACCCCGGCTTCCGGCACGATGGATGCGCTGAGCTGGACGTTCAACAGCTCTGCCGGCAAGCTGACGATCACCGGTTCCGGCGCGATGAAAAACTATAACGGGAGTTCCCAGAAATCCCCGTTTTACGGGCACAACGATATCAGAACCGTTGAGATCGGCTATGGCGTCACAAGCGTGGGGGATTATGCGTTTTACGGGTGCGGTCAGCTCAGGAACGTATCGCTGCCCGAAGAAACCATGGAAACCATCGGAAAATCCGCCTTTGAGGGCAATACGAAGCTTGAAGCGATCCTGATCCCCTCGGGTGTGGAAACGCTGGGTGAAAACTGCTTCCGCGACTGCGCCGCGCTTGCCGCCGTAGGCATGGGCAGCGGGGTCAAAAAGATCAAAGACGGCGCGTTTCACGGCTGCACGAAGCTTTGGGACGTGTACGTTGAGGGCGGCGAGGAATTCTTCGACACCCTTCACGTAAGCGACGACAACGAGCCCCTGCAGAACTCCAACCCCATCACCGAGTGCGAATTCGGAAGATGCGGCGAAACGCAGATCTGGTTCTACGACGGCGTAGACAAAACGCTCACCGTTCTCGGCGAGGGTGAAATGGAAGAATTCGATTACGACATGAACCCCGCCCCGTTCAGCAACCTGGAAGCGAAAAAGGCGGTGATCGGCAAGTCGGTAGGCTCCGTCAGCGATTGGGCGTTTTACTATCTCGAGGATCTTGAAGAGATCGCCGTCGAAGCGGGCAGCGCGTATCTTACCGTAGAAAACCGCGCGCTGTACGACGCGAAAAAGACCCGTTTGATCGCTTTCCCGAACAAATCAAACGCGGTCACGCTGCGGATCCCCGAGGGCGTTACCGAGATCGCGCCCGGCGCGGCGGGCAACGCAAAAAAGCTGTTTCAGGTGTTCGTGCCGAAATCCATGAAAACCGTTGGTTACGGCGCGTTTGAATACTGCGAAGGCCTGAAGGAGGTTTATTACACCGGCACAAAGCTCGCATGGGATAAGATCGGGATCGGCGACGCCAACGATCCGCTGCTGAACGCGAGCCGCTGGTATACGATCGACAGCATTATGCTCAGCATCGCCGCCCCCGCCGCAGGCGAAACGCCGATCAGAACCTATATCATACCCGCGCTTGAAGGAAAGTTTCTGCCGTATCAGGTAAACGGCGTTTCCTGGACGCCGGACGACGCAACGTTCCAAAACGGAAAGACCTATACCGTCACCTTCCTGGTCACCGCAAAGGAAGGCTACCGAATGCCCGCAGAGGCCAAAGATCTGGCTGCCACCGTGAACGGCAAGCCGGCCCTGTGCAGATTGGTTGAAATACAAACCGGCGCCGTTAAAAGGATCTGCGCCGAGGTGTCCTTCACCTTCCCGACGCTTCAAGAATTCATGCTCGGCGACGTGGATAACGATACGAAGATCACGGCCTCCGACGCCCGCCTTGCGCTGCGCCGCGCGGTGGATCTGGAAACCTATGCCCCGGGCAGCAGGGAATTCAAGGCCTGCGACGTGGATAAGGACGGCAGCGTGACCGCGAACGACGCCAGAAGCATCCTGCGCGCCGCCGTCGATCTGGAGGACCCCGCCACCTGGTAAGCCCTGCTTTTTCATAGAATACACAGCTTTAAAACAGTCTGCCGGCGCCATGGATCGGCAGGCTGTTTTTGCCCCTTTTTTCTTATCTTTGTTGCATTCATTCAAAAACTCTGATATAATTAAAATATCTTAAAAAAAGGGGGCACTTTTATGCCTGATACACCCAATAACAGACCTGTCGGGCGTCAGCGCACCGGCGGCGGACAGGGCAGCAGCGTTTCCACCCACGGCCAGGGGCTCGGCACCGGTCCGGTCGGCAAAACCGACGGCTACAGCGCGCGGCGCGGCCAGAACGGCGGCAGCGGCGGCCAGAGCTCCGGCGGCGGCCAGAGAAGCATCGGCGGCGGCAAAGGAAAACTGATCATCTTCGTTGTGCTTGCGGCGATACTGCTGTTCGGCGGCGGCAAGGGGCTTTCCGGTCTGTTCGGCGGCGGCAATGACCCCGCGCCCGTGACCTCGGCGCCCACAACGCAGAGCTCCTCCGGCAACAACGGGGGCGGCATGCTCGGCGGCCTGCTGGGCAGTCTCGGAAGCTTCTCGGGCAACAGCTCCTATTCCTCCGGCTGGACCGGCACGAACAACACCGGCAAGCTCAATACCGGCGTGAACAGCGCGGCCCGCGCCAAGCGCACCGTGCTGAAAGGAAACGGCGAAGATACCGTCACTTTCATGGTATATCTCTGCGGCACCGACCTCGAATCCAAGAGCGGCATGGCCACCAACGACCTTGTTGAGATGGCGCGCGCCACCCTCTCCGATAAGATCAACATCATCGTGTTCACGGGCGGCTGCCGTCAGTGGAAAACCAACGGCATTTCCAACAGCGTGAACCAGATTTACCGTGTGGCGGACGGCAAGCTGCAGCTGCTCGAAAAAAACATGGGCTCTTCTTCGATGACCTCGCCCGCCAACCTGACTGCGTTCATCAACTACTGCAGGCAGAATTATCCCGCCAGCCGCAACGAGCTGATCCTCTGGGACCACGGCGGCGGTACGGTCTCCGGCTTCGGGTACGACGAGAAGAACGCCTCCTCCGGCTCCATGACCCTGCCGAATATCGCGAAGGCCGTGAAGGATTCCGGCATGACCTTCGATTTCATCGGCTTTGACGCCTGCCTGATGGCGACGCTCGAAACCGCGTTGGTGCTCGAGCCCTACGCCGATTACCTGATCGCCAGCGAAGAGACCGAGCCCGGCATCGGCTGGTATTATACCAACTGGCTCACGAAGCTGAGCGCGAACACTTCGCTTCCCACCGTGGAGCTGGGCAAGCTGATCGTGGACGATTTCGTTTCCACCTGCGCGCAGAAATGCCCCGGGCAGAAGGCCACCCTTTCGGTGATCGACCTCGCCGAGCTCGCCGCCACCGTGGGCGATAAGCTCTCAGCGTTTTCCAACGCCACCGCGGCGCAGATCTCCGGCAGCGGCTATACCGCCGTTTCGCAGGCGCGCGCCAACACCAGAGAGTTCGCGGCCAGCAACAGGATCGACCAGATCGACCTCGTTCACCTCGCGCTGAATCTGAACACCTCCGAGAGCAAGGCGCTGGCGGATACGCTTCTTTCCGCGGTAAAATACAATAAAACGTCTTCTTCGATCACGGACGCCTATGGCATCTCGGCATATTTCCCCTACCGCTCCACCGCCAAGGTGGGCAACGCGGTGAAGCAGCTCGACGCCATCGGGTTCGACAGCGACTATACCGCCTGCGTCAAGAAATTCGCCAGCCTTGAGGTCACCGGGCAGGCGGCGGGCGGCGGCAGCGCTTCGCCCTTCGGTTCGCTGTTCGGCTCCCTTGCCGGCGGTTCCTCCGGCAGCGGCGGCAGCGCGGGCGTTACCGATATCATCGGTTCGCTGCTCGGCGGCGGCAGCACCTCCGGCGGGCTGGATCTCGCCTCCCTGCTGGGCGGCTCCGGCCTCTTCGACCGCAGCGTTCCCGAAGAGGAGCTTATCAGCATGGTGGAAAACAACATGCTCGATAACGACGCGCTCGTGTGGGTGACCGAGGGCGATACAAAGGTGCTGAAGCTCAGCGAAGAGCAGTGGTCCCTTGTGGAAAACCTGCTTCTCAACGTCTTTTTGGACGACGGCAGCGGTTATATCGATCTGGGCCTCGACAATATCTTCAGCTGGACGGATTCCGGCGACCTGATCGGCGAATACGACAACATGTGGGTCGCGCTGAACAACCAGCCCGTGGCATATTACTTTACCGACGCGGCGGAAGAGGACGGTTCGGCGGTCACAACCGGCTATATCCCCGTGCTGCTCAACGGCGACCGCGCCGAGCTGATCGTTGTGTTCGGCGATAACGGCGGCAGCATTGCGGGCGCGCGCTTCATTTATAAAAACGGCGAGACCGATACCGTGGCCAAGGCAGACGTGGAGCTGAAGGACGGCGACGTGATCCAGCCGATCTGCGACCGCTATACCTACGACGGCGAATATGAAGATACCTATAAGCTCGGCGGCGAGATCACCGTGAACGGTGAGATCACGGTTTCCGACGTCACGCTGAACCCGGCGGACGGCACGCCTGTGGCCTCCTATGTTCTGACCGACCGCTTCAACACCGAGCACTGGACGCCTGCCATCGATTAAAATATAAACCGTACGCGATCATCTTCCGGTGAAGCCAAGCAGCTTTCCCCGCCCCCCTTGTTCCGGGCGGGGAAGCGTTTGTTAAGCGGCCTCAACGATAAAACGCCGCAAACGAACGCGGTTTGCGGATAACATTGCGCACCTACGGAACAGAAAAAAGACCGGTCCGCCCTTCCGAAAAGGAAACGGCAGACCGGTTTATTGTTTCAAATGAAGGTCGGGATCGTCGCAGGTTTACTTCAATTCGTACAGCTTCGTGAACTTTTCTTCCAGATAATCAAGGAAATAATTCACGTTCAGCGGTTCCCCGGTGATCGCGCGGATCCATTCGTCCGGCGTTTTCAGCGAGGCGATGTTGAATACGCGCTGCGTGAGCCAGTCGCGTATTTTCGTGAGCTCCCCGGCTTTTACGGCGGCGAACACGTTGAAGTCCTTTTCCATCGTGCGCAGGATCTGCGCGCCGTAGGCGCTGCCCAGCGCGTAGGAGGGGAAATACCCGTAAGCGCCGGTCCAGTGCACGTCCTGCAGGCAGCCTTCCTCGTCGTTCGGCACGTCCAGCCCGAGGTATTCCTTATATTTCGCGTTCCACAGGGCCGGGATGTCGTCCACGGTGATTTCGCCGTTCACAAAGGCCTTTTCCAGCTCGTAGCGGATCATGATATGAACGCAGTAGGTCAGCTCGTCGGCTTCCATCCGGATGAGCCCGGGGCGGGCGACGTTCACCGCCTCATAGAGCTCTCTGTCGGTCACGTCCGCAAAGGCGTCGCCGGTGAGCTCGCGCAGGGCGGGGGAGATGGCGGCGATCATCTCTTCGCTTCTGCCGATGATGTTCTCGTAAAAGCGGGAGATGCACTCGTGCATGGCGCAGCTCATCCGGTCCGCGGTGTGGTTTTCGTAGTGGGCGGCCGGTTCGTTCTGCATGGACAGCGCGTGTCCGCCCTCGTGCAGGGTGGAGAAGATGTTTGAAATAAAGTTCTCTTCATAATAATGCGTGGTTACGCGCACGTCTTTTGGGCCGTAGTGGTCCGTGAACGGGTGCTCGGTGGTCATCAGCACCGTGGCGCTCTCGCGCAGGCCCTCGAGGTTCAGTAAATAACGCGAAAACTTCTCCTGCAGCGGGATCTCCACTTTGCGCGTCATAAAATCCGTGCGCACGGGTTTTCCTTCGTCTGCGATGCGCCTGATCAGCGGAAGGACCCGCGCCTTCAGCGCGGCGAAGAATGTGTCAAGCTGCGCGATGCTGCCGCCCTTTTCAAAATCGTCCAGCAGCGTGTCGTAAACGGTCGCTTTCCGTTCGTCCCGCAGCGATACCGCCTTGCGGGCGTTCTCGATCAGCGCGGCAAAGGAATCCCGGAACAGCGAGAAATCCTGCGCCTTTTTCGCCCGCAGCCAGTCGGCGTAGGCCTTGTTCCCGGCAAGATCCATCTCGTAAGAAAAATCGGCCGTGATGTTTTTCTCTTTCGCGTAGTCTTCATACAGGCGTTCCACCGCATTCTTCTGCAGGTCGGTCAGTCCTTCGGCGTCCGCGTGCAGCGCGGTGAGCAGCGCAGCGTATTCTTTGTCGTGGGTCAGCGCATACACGCGTTTGCCGATCAGCGCCATATCCTCTCCGGCCTGCTCCAGCCCTTCCGGCGGGGCGCAGCATTCCATATCAAACTGCATTTTACCGAGGCATCTGCCGTAGGCTTCGATCTCATCCAGCCGCGAAAACAGCGCCCTGATGCGTTCTTCGTTCGTCATATCGTTTGCTCCTTTTCGGTGATACCATCAGCATAGCAGATTTCCGCGCGAAAATCAATCCCGGGTTGCTGCAGATGATGTAAGCTTCAAATTTCAGTTTGTCGCGCGGTTCAATTAACAATTAACAAAGAACAATTAACAATTTCGGAAAACGCTGCGCGTTTTGATTATATAAATAAGCTTTCTAAAAGGAGGAAAAGCCTTCGTATCCGATGAGTATAATCGG
>JAFRSZ010000328.1 GCA_017439205.1 Clostridia bacterium | reverse complement strand
GAACGGTTGGTTGTCATCTGGTTGTCATCTGGTTGTCATTTGGTTGTCACTTGGTTGTCACTTGGTTGCCGGTTTGGCGGCGTAGTATAGGTAAGTATAGTATAATATAGTTAAGTATAGTATAGTTGAGGTAAGTTGAGTATAGTTGAGGTGAGTGGAGTACAGTACAGATCAGAAAAGAACGGAATTCCGGTTGCATTTTCGGTTTGTTTATATTATAATTAAGATGAATCATGATTTTCATCGGAGGTTTTCATTATGAAAAGCAACCAGCACCGGCATTTTGCTTGCGTTGGAAGCAGACTGTTTCGTACCGCAGCCGCGCTTCTGCTTGTGATCGCAATCGCCGTGATTCTTCCGGCCTGCGGCAAAGGCGGCGCCGACCCCTCGGAAAACGACGCGAACGAGCCGAACAACAGCGTTTCCGATATTGACGGTCCCGCGACGGAAGCGGCTTCCGCCGAAACAAAAGACGCCTCGAACAACGCGGCAGCCGACGTGAACATCGTTCGCACCGCAGCTTCCTCGCTGAAGCTCGTCGATCAGGATACCGAAGCGTTCACCATGCAGATCCCGGACGGGTGGGAAATGCGCTACGGCTGGGACGGCGAAAAACTGCTGATGATCAGGGTTTACGACCCCGAGCAGCCCGTTAATCAGATCTTTTTCGCCACCGATATGGTCCCGTTCATGAAGAGCGAAGCCGCCGCAAGAGAGTATGCGAGAACGGGAATGACGATGTTCAGTGAAGCGGTCGTGCTCGACCCGCCCACCAACGCAAACCTTTTCAGCCAGATCCCGAAGCTGCGCACATACTATCGCGAAGCGGTAAAAATGGAGACCGCCGCCGAGATCATGCCGGAGATCTTTCATTTTGAATTGCTTGAGAGCGCAGATGCAAATTCGGCGTTCCGCGGCGACAACCTTGACGACAGCGTTCTCTACGGAACCTTCAGAAACGCGGACGGGAGCGCCCTGGGCGAGGGCATGTTCTTTTCCTCCATCGAAGATAATTACAGCGGTATGCATCTGGAACTGTCTTATTACAACGTGTATAACTGTACCATGATCACAAGCGTGAAGGATGAATTCGTGAACTACAAAGAGATCCTGCTCAAATCGTCCGCCTCGCTGAATCTCAAGCAGGAATTCATAGATCTGTCGCTGCAGAACAGTCAAACGTCCTATTCGTCCCTGCAGCAGATCAACGCGGCGATCTCGGCGTCGTACGACAGTTACAATTCCGCATGGATGGCAAGATCGCAGTCGCAGGATATCGCCCGCCAGAAGCAGAGCGACGCCACGCTCGGCTATGAAAGAGTTTACGACACCGAAACCGGCGATATCTATAAAGCTTACAACGGCTTTACGGACGATTACACGGGCTCGCGGTACCAGCCTGTTTCCGACGATATGTATACGCAGGGCTGGAGCGGTTACATCGAAAAATAAACCGCGCCGCGCAAACAACTCAATACCGATGGAACACCGGTCCGCCGCAGAAAGCGGACCGGCGTTTTTTTATTGCACGGAACGCTTCACGCTTCCCGTTCGGCCGATCGACCCGATTACAATATTTTACTTCTTAAATTAATAATAATATTTAAGTTTATTTAAGCTATATTTTTTATGATTCTTTTAATAAATACTTGTACCCGCCTTTTTTTTATGATATCATGTTAAAAAAGGCTGCCGAAGGCGGTTTCTTTGTGTTACCGTTTTCTTCGGAGGCCGACCAAAGCGGCAACCGTTTCTTCGGAGGGACCCACGTGCAGAAACCCGGCAAAAACACCCCCGCGGCGCAGGACGCGGCGCAGAAAAACAGCGTTTACCTTGACGGACTTTACAACTCCGCCGAGGATATCAGCGATTTAAAAAAAGAAAAGGCCGGCAGGGCCACCGGGGGCGATAAGATCGTTGTTACCGTGCTCGCGGTGCTGAACCTCGCCGTGCTTGTGGTGATCGCGCTGCTGATGCGCTCCGGCGACCGGTGGAAGACCTACGGCAGCGAAAGCAACACGCCGCTGGATCCCGAAACCGACTTTTACCGGCCTGCCGACGCGATCAGCGCGGACCTGACCCCTGCGATCCGGGGCGTGGTATTCCCGGACGGCATTCAGGATTCGTTCAAAGCGCTGTATTCCTCGAACCAGGACGTGGTCGGGTGGATCCGCGTGGGCGGCACCTGCATCGATTTTCCCGTGCTGCAGGCCGAAGACAACCTGAAGTACGAACGCGCCAATTTCTATCTGCAGAGCGACCACCGGGGCTCCATATGGATGGACTTCCGCAACGACGTAGGCCCGGGCAGGAATTCGCTTTCGCGCAATACCATCATCTACGGACACCACCTCACCACCGACGACGCGATCTTCGCAGAGCTTGAAAACTTCGAGAACGTGGAATTCTACAAGCAGAACCCCGTGATCGAGATGAACACGCTGTACGACAACTACAAATGGAAGATCTTCGCGTGCTTCGTCACGAACGCCGAGCCGCAGGACGACAACGGGCACGTGTTCTACTACTGGACGCCGTACCTTTCGGACGAAGAGATGCCAGGCTTTACGCAGGAAGTGATGCGCCGCAGCTGGATCGTGAACCCCGCGGTGGACATCCTGCCCACGGATAAGCTGCTCACGCTCTCCACCTGCACGTATATGATGAACATCAGCGAATACTATGAGATGCGCTGCGTTGTGATGGCGCGCCTCGTGCGCGAGGGCGAAGACGAAGCGGTGGACGTGACGAACGCCTGGCAGAACCAGAACTGCCGCATGCCGCAGCTGTGGTACACGCAGAAAGGCATTATAAACCCCTTTAAAGACGTACCCGTATTTATTGAATACTGACAAACTGTTCCGGGGAGGACCAGAATGGATAATACAGACGACAAGCAGAAAACCGCCGACGAGCTGCGGGACTCCATGGCCGAGGGCGCGCAGCGCAACGTTGACGATATCATTGGGGAGATCATCGGCGGCACCGGCGACTACAGCTCGGAGTATACCGATATGTTCTCAAAATACAACGCCGAAGACGCCGAGATCGATACCGCGGGCGGGTTCCCGCGCAGGGATTACAGCGCCGAGGCGGACGCTGCGATCGCGGGAGAAAAAGAGATGGAACGCCGCATCGCCCGTAAAATGGCGCCCAGCGTGCGCGGCACGGTCGGCGAGGCAAACGGGGTGCCGATGGACGGGCCCGAATACGTTCGGCCGGAATTCGGCTTCGACGGCAGCGTGCTCTACCCCACCGAGGGCGTGGGCGAAAGCGGAGAGCGCGTGGTATTCGACGCGGACTGGGAAAACCAGGCGAAAGAAGAGGCCGCCAAACGCGCGCACTATTACCGCAACGACCCGCACTTCCAGCCGCCCCCCTATATGAACGAATTTCAGTTTTCGTCCGCGAACGAACCGCGGGAAAAGAAGACCGAGCCGAAGAAGACGAGACCCGCGCCTCCCCGCGTAAGAAAGCCCGACACGGGCGATCCGCAGCCCCGCACGATTTATCAATCCCCGATAAAGGAACCGGATATGGAGATCAAAGGAACCCAGCAGGACCCCAGGCCCGCAATGCCCAGAAAATTCGCATCCGACGCGCTGAACAAAGAAACGCCTGCCGCGCCCAAACCGGAAGAGGAAGCTGAAACACGCGGCCTGCCGCCCGAGAAACAGCGTTCGATCGACAACGCCGTGCTGGAGGCCTTCTCGAGCGATTTCAACAGCGACGAGGCTTTTAAGGAGCGCTGGAAAGAAACCGTTGAAAAGGCGCAGCGCCGCAGGGAGCAGAAGGCCCGCGAATCGCAGGAGGCGGAAGCGAAGCTCCGCTCGCAGATGCTGCTGGAGGAAAGAAAGCGCAGGATCGCGCAGATGGAACAGAACCAGTCCGTGAATCCGCCGCCGCCCCAGAAGGGCACCTTCACGCCCGCCGCCGTTTACAGAAGCACCCCCGCCGAGGGCGTGAACCGGATCGTGGAAGAAGCCCCCGACGCGGAACGGCTGGACGACGCCACCGTGCGCAAGATGCGCGCGCTCTCTTCCGCGCAGGAAAAAACCATTACCAAATCCCGCGGCGAGAAATTCTCGTTCTTTATGAAGACCCACTTCTCGAAAGAGGGCTTCCGCAAATTCGCGCGCAGGAACCTGCCCAACAAGGACGACTCCGGCAAAGAGAAATTCCGCAAGGTGATTATGAATATCTCCTTTGTGGCGCTCGTATGCGGCATCGTGTATCTGGGAATCTACGGCTACAACTACTTTGAGCGCATCCGCGAAGTAAAAGACGGAAGAGATTCCATAGAGATATGGGACAATATACCGGATTACGAGCTGGACGAAGCCTGGGCCAAAATGAAGGCCAAATACCCGGACGTGGAATTCCCCGAGGGCATGAGCATCAAATTCGCCGAGCTCTACGCCACCAGCAGCGACGTTGTGGGCTGGCTCAGCATCCCGAACACCAAGATCAGCACCGTTGTGCTGCAGACCACCAACGACGAATATTATCTGTACCGCAATATTTACGGCAAATACAGCCGCTACGGCAACCCGTACGCAAAATACGACTGCGATATGGGCAAAACGGGTCTGAGCAAGAATACGATCATCTACGGCCACAACACCCACGACCACCTGATCTTCAACCGTCTGGAAGCGTATATGACGGTGGAAGGCTACCTGAACGCCCCGATCGTCACGCTGGACACCCTGTACCACGGCACCACCAAATGGAAGATCTTCGCCGTGATGCTCACCAACGCGGACCCGGACGACGACAACGGCTACCTGTTCGATTATCTGTATCCCACCTTTGCCAGCGACGACGCGTTCCTTGCGAAAATGAGCCAGATCAGGGCGCGTTCGATGATCCACACGGGCGTGGACGTGCAGGCCGGCGATAAAACGCTGATGCTCTACACCTGCTACCGCAGCATCTTCAACAGCGGCCGTCTCGTGATCGTGGCGCGCCAGCTCAGAGAGGGCGAGAGCGAGGCCATCGACGTTACGCAGGTATATTTCAATTCCGCAGCTATCTTCCCGGCGGCCTACTATACCGGCAGCAAATCCATCACCGCCGCGGCCCCCGTTGCCACGACGTCATTCTCCGGTCCGGTCTCTTCAACAACAAGCGCGACCGTAACCGAGCGGAATACCGAAGCCGATACCACCGTCTACTACGAACCGGATACCACACCTTACAGCGAACCGGACGAGGGCGGCGACGAGCCCGTGTACACCCCGCCCGATGAAGACGAGCCCGCGGGCGGCGACGAAGATTACGGCGACTACAACGATACCGTGGGCTGAGCACGGGCCGCAACCGTATCCACATCTGTTACGGAAAGGGAAAGAGTATGAAAGCGAGATTATTCATTCTGGACGGCAGCGCTTCAGACGCCGATCAGAACTTTGACGAGGTATTGAGGCGCACCTTTAAGAACGTGATGACCGATAACGGCGCGATACAGCATTTCACTTCGCTCAAGGACGCGACCGTTTCCATCGGCAAGGCCTTCTCGGATTCCGATACCGTGATCTTCTTTGCCGACGTAAGCAAGTTTGCCGACACCAAGGATATCCTCTGCAAGGCGCTGGGCATGAACCTGATCGTGGATGAGATGATGCTGAGCGTTGCGCTGAAAAACGCCACCGATACCGATCTGGATTCCGCCTATTTCAATATCTGCCACGCGGGCGTGGCCGAAAACGGCACGGTTTTCGTGCTGAAGGACGGCCTCTTCTCGGGGTTTGCCAGCAAGCGCGGCCATCAGACGGTGCTGCTTCTGCCACTCGCGGGCGAGCGCACCCGCGTGCTGCTCACTTCGCAGGTGATCCCGTACCTGAACGACAACTTCGGCGCGAACATCAGCCTCACCCCGCTGCAGTTCTTCTATGCGCAGCAGCTGGCGGCCTCCGCCCGGCGGGAGGGCGTGAAGATCGCGCTGGCGGCAACGAAATCGGCAACGGTGTTCAAAGATTACCTTGCCGCCGAAACGCCGGAGCTGGCTGAGCGCGTGCTCATGGGCACGAAAGCCGAAAACCGCGGCGCCACCCCGCCCAACGAATACGTTGTGAACCTTTCGATCACGGCGGCGGAGTTCTGCGGCGTACCCTACGGCGTTGCCATTTCAAACGCCTATTACATCGGGGACGACCCCAACGCGCAGAAGATCGTGTTTATCGCGGTCACCAACCCCACCGAGACCACGGTAAGGGAGCTGAGAAGCTTTTACGGCGAGAACACCGGCGATTTTCTGTTCCGCTGCTGCGGCGAGCTGTGCAGGCTGCTGGGGCGCATCATCGATAACGACGCCGGTATGGCGGAGCAGAACAAACTCACCGAAGCCGCCCGCGAAAAGGAACGCAAGCAGGCGAAAAAATACAAGGCCGCCATTGCCGCGGTTCTGGTGCTGATCGTGCTGATCACGGCGGCGGGAGGCTATTACTTCCACCGCAACGCCTACACCGTGCAGAACTGGCTGGACCGCTATATGCCCTTCCTCCAGGAGCTCACCACCGAAAAGGAGACCGAGCTCACCACCGACAAAGACGGCTACGCTTTCTATACCGTCGCCTCGGAATCTCAGACCGCCATCGGAGAATGAACCGCCTATGCGAATAAAACACACACTGAAAAAAGCCCTGATCCCGCTGCTTATCTGCGCGCTCGTATTTCCCTTTGCGCAGCTTCACGCCGGCGCGGCCACCGTGCTGCTGGGCGATCTGGATTTCAGCGGCAATATCGAAGCCGCCGACGCGCGTTTCGCGCTGCGCATGGCGGTTGGACTCGAAAAAAGCACGCCCGACCTCATACGCGTGGGCGACGCCGATAACGACGGCGCCGTGACCGCATCCGACGCGCGCATCATACTGCGCGTTTCGGTGGGCCTTGAAGATCTGGGCGGCAAAACCGTGGAAGCCGAACCGGACCCCAACGCCGAAAAATGGGCGAAGCTCACCTGTACCGTACCCGCGGACCCGGCGATCAACGCCGGTCACGATACCTTCACCTTCATTGAATACGGCAACGGCGACGGCGTAGGACTGCCGCAGCAGGGCGCCATTATGATGGGCGAAGCCGGATTTACCTACGAAGAAATCCTCGCGTATTACTTCCCCGGCACCCGCATCGAGAAAGACCCGGATTACCCGGATACCGTATATTACCCCGACACCTACAACACCTACGCCGGGTATTTCGATACCGAAGAGCTTCTTGCGCGCATCATCTATATGGAGATCGGAAACGAATCCCCCGAGGCCGCGCAGAAGGCGCAGGGCGTGGCGGTGCTCAGCCTCTTAAAGTATTTCGATTTCAACGTGCGAAATTATTATCAGGTGGGGCTCCCCTCATACACGGGCTACGCGAGACTGCCCGAGAACGTAAAAAAGGCCGCCCATGAGATTCTGGGCGAATACCTCGTGATGGAGAACGACCCCTCGAAAGAAGCGGTGCTGGCGGCGTATTTCGATATGAGCGCGGGCAGGACCCTCAGCGCGAAAGAGGGCTGGGGCGGCGCGGATTACCCGGTGAGCGTGGCCTCCCCGTGGGAGATGAACCACCCCCGCTTTATCACCACCTACACGTGTTCTTCCGAAGAGATGCGGGAGTACATCATGGACTGGGATTCTTCCGTGAAGCTTTCGGACGACCCGGCGGACTGGCTTGAGATCGTCTCGCACGACGGCTGCATAGATAAGGACCGCGGCTACGTCACCGAGATCCGCATCGGAAACAAGTACCTGAAGGGCGTCGCCGCGTTCAACTATCAGGTGATCGACCTGAAAACGCCGGCGTTCAGGGTTGTATACACTCCGTAATGCGGAATTGTTTTTCAGAGCGGAGATATGAGAGCTGAGAGCGGAGATCTCATTTTTCTTCATTCATCTGACAAAAACAGCCGACAGCAATTTACATCAACTTCGGAACCGGGTGATTTCATGGATAAAGAACGAATCGAAGCAGCGGTCAGAGAAATATTGATCGCCATCGGCGAGGACCCCGCGCGCGAAGGGCTGGTTGAAACGCCCAAACGCGTGGCGAACATGTACGCCGAGATCTTTTCGGGGCTTGAAAAGGACCCGAAGGAATTCATAAAGATGTTCAACGAAGAGAACAACGACGAGATGGTGGTGGTGCGGGATATCCCGCTCTACTCCATGTGCGAGCATCACCTGCTGCCCTTCGTTGGCAAGGCCCACATCGTGTATATCCCGGCGGGCGGGCAGGTGATCGGGCTTTCAAAGCTGGCGCGCATCGTGGATAATTTCGCCCGGCGGCCCCAGCTGCAGGAGCGGCTTACCGCGCAGATCGCCGATTTTCTCTGCGAAAACCTGCAGCCAAAGGGCGTGGCGGTGATCGTGGAAGCAGAGCACCTCTGCATGACCATGCGCGGCGCGCGGGCGGCAGGCGCGCTGACCCGCACGAGCGCCATGCGGGGCGTGATCCGCTCCGACGCCAGAACCAGATCCGAAGCGCTGGCGCTGATCGACTGATACCGTATTATATATAATGGAAAAGGCAGGGACGCGCGCCCTGCCCTTTATTTATTCTGCGTCTGTTTATTTCTCGATATACCCGTCGATACCGAGGGCGTACATATCGTCGGTAACGGCCTTGTAGCGGTCGCCGGTGTAGTCGTCCGTAAAGCCGTTGTAGGCGCGGTAGATCTCGTTGGTTTCGGTATCGTACACGCGCTCGTAGCCGAGCGTTGCGTCGCTCTGCTTCTGGCTGATGATATCGTAGGACGTGCTGCGCTGCGCCCACGAATCCATGATCATATCGGAGATCGAATCGTACACCCGCTGGTTCGCGATGATCGTGGAAACGAGCTGCCCCTCTTCGGCGTTGAAGCCGTTTACAAAGGCTGTGCTGAACTGCAGCGACGCGATGCACTCGTCATAAATCGGCTGCCAGTTCACGAAATCGTCGTCCGGGGCGAACATCAGCATCGTGTGGTAGACGTTCAGCGGCGCGAGATCGAGCCCGAACATGTAATAGGAACCGGGGTCGGACACAGTGGCGGTGAACAGGCCCTGATTCGTATCGCCCTCCGCGTTCGTAAAGGTGGCGCGAAGCACGTCGCCGCCGAAGGGGCCGGCGCCCATGTTTTCAACCACCGTAAAATCGTTCATATAGGGGAAATAATTGTAGCCCAGCTCTTCGGTGTTCGAGTATTCGGCGTTTTCGTTCCAAACGCTGAAATACGCTTCCGCTGTCTGCGGGTCGATGGGGGCGAGCTTGGAGAACATCGCGTCCGGATACAGGCTCCGGTACTGCTGCCGGGCGGCCTCGCTCTTCAGAAAGCCCTCGGTTTTCAGCGAGAACAGGAACATATAGTTCATGTTGTCGGGGTCGTACACGCGGAAGGAATAATGGATGTAATCCACCTGCGGCACCTCCACCATCCACCCCTCGGGCACCTTGAGGCTGATAAGCCCGTTATCGTAGTCCGTAAGGCGTACGGAATCTGCCTTTGCCCTCGAGATCTTCAGCCCGGCTTCCACGGGCGCGGATGAAGCTTTTGTACCGTCAACGGACGTGTTGCCGGTGCCGGTTGCGGCGGTGCCTTCTTCAGGGGGCGGCGTATTGCCGCCGCAGGCGGCGCTTGCCAGCAGTGCAACGGTAAGAAGCAACGCAGATAAAATAAGGAAAACTCGTTTTTTCATACTGAATACCTCCGTTATCCTGTATTATTCTTTTATTACGTCAATGCCGTCCCCGGCAAAAACTTTTCCGCCCTTCACAACAATGGCGAACACGCCCTCGCGGGGCATCACGCACTGACCCACCAGCTTGCTGATGGCGCAGCCCTCGTGGCATTCCTTGCCGATCTGACTGATCTCGAGCACGCACTCGCCCACCTGCAGGCGCGTGCCGACGGGCAGCGTATAGAGCTCGATGCCCTCGGTGGTGATGTTCTCCGCGAACACGCCGTGGCAGAGTCCGTTTGTGGGGCCGTTTTTCGCCTTCTCGATGCTCTCCTTCGCAAGCAGGCTCACCTGCCTGTGCCACTTGCCCGCGTGGGCGTCGCCCTCAACGCCGAAAT
>JAFRSZ010000031.1 GCA_017439205.1 Clostridia bacterium | reverse complement strand
TATCCCTTCGGGATGCGATATGCTTTTGCATCCTCGCCAAAGGCGAGATATGCAAAAAAGCGCGATATGTCCCTTCGGGACGAGAAAAAGGAATTCATATCATATCGCACGTGAGCGTACGCGAGCGTATATCGCATTTGCGAAGCAAATATATCGCATCGCCGTTAGGCGATATATCACAGCAAACCCGTCTCCCCGATAAACTGAAATTTTAAAAAAACACTTGACAAATCAAAACGCATAGTGTATTATTGTGTTAGTTAAGTAATACAGTGAGGTGAGATACTGAGTCATATGGAGTTTTTATTTGATAATGACCGGCCGATTTACGTACAGCTGGTGGAAACGCTTCGCACTGCCATCGTTTCGGGGGAATATCCGCCCGGCGCGCGGCTGCCCTCGGTGCGGGAGCTGGCGATCAGGGCGCAGGTGAACCCGAACACGATGCAGCGCGCGCTGCAGCAGGTGGAGGACGAGGGGCTCATCTACACCGAGCGCACCAACGGCAAATTCGTAACGAAGGCCCCCGCGAAGATCGCGGACGTAAAGCGCGGGCTGGCGCTGGAAAAGGCGAAGGCTTTTCTGGCGGAGATGGAAGGCATGGGGCTTTCCCGCGCGGACGCAGTACAACTGCTTATTGACCTCGGAGGTGACGACAATGGCATTGCTTGAATGCAGAAACGTAACGAAGACCTTTCAGAACGTGACGGTTCTGGATAACGTATCATTAACGCTGGAGCCCGGGCGCATCGTAGGGCTGCTGGGCAGGAACGGCGCGGGCAAGACCACGCTCATCAAGCTGATAAACGACCTGCTCACGCCCACATCGGGCGAGATCCTGTTTGAAGGGAAGCCCATCGGGCCGGAGAGCAAGGCGCATATCTCCTTTTTGCCGGAGCACACGTATCTCGATCCCGGCATGAAGGTGCGCGGCACGATAAAGATGTTTTCGGATTTCTACGCGGATTTCAATGCGGATAAGGCTTACGAACTGCTTCTGGATCTGCAGCTGAAGGAGGACATGTACCTCTCGAAGATGAGCAAGGGCATGCAGGAAAAGCTGCAGCTGATCCTTGTGATGAGCCGCGCGGCAAAGCTGTATATTCTGGATGAGCCTCTGGGCGGCGTGGACCCTGCCACACGGGACTATATAATGGATACGATACTGAATAATTTCTGCGAGGGCGCAAGCGTGCTGCTCTCTACCCATCTGATCGCGGATATCGAGCGTATACTGGACGACGTTCTCTTTATCGATAACGGCAGAATGGTGCTGCAGAGCCCGGCGGATGAGCTGCGCGCCCGTGAGGGCGGCAGCGTGGATCAGGCGTTCAGGAGGATGTTCAAATGCTGAAGAAACTGATGAAATATGATTTTGTGCGTGTGGAAAAGGTGGTGGTCTGGGCGCTGCTGGCGGTGCTTGTGTGTGCGGCGGCGGCAAGGCTTACAAACGCGATCTATAACGAGAAAATGACGATGTTATGGCTGATCGTTGATAAGATCGCATCTGCCCTGGCGATCGTTGTGATGATCTTCGCGGTGTTCCTCACCTTTTTCAGGATCGCGGCGTCGTTTGCACGCACCGTGTACGGAAAGCAGAGCTATTTTACCCATACGCTGCCCGTGAAGCGCGGCGCAGTATACGACGCAAAGGTGCTGTGCGGTCTGGCGATGAATCTGCTCACCCTGCTGGCGGTGGGCGCGGGCGCGGCGATCGTATTCCTCACCGGCGATACGATGGCCCTTGTGAAAGCCGCGTGGAAGGATTCAGGCGCGTTTTATCTGCTTGCGGCAGTCACGTTCGTGCTGGAAGTGCTCTGTTTCGCGGTCTGCGCGTATCTGGGCATCGTGCTGGGACACATGCTGAACACGCATAAGATCTTTCTGAGCGTGGTGTTTACGCTCGTTTTGTGGAATGTGATATCCACGGTCCTGATCGGCGCGGAGGCGGTCTTCTATTTCGCGAACGGGAACATTGCCGATTTCCTGCGCGCGGATACCGCCTCGTTTGCGATGGACGCCCCGATGCCTCAGGAGGTGAAAACGGTGTTTGTTGTCGCCGCTGCGGGCTATGCCCTGATGATATCGGTGCTGTACTTCATCGGCAGAAGACTGCTGGTAAAAGGCGTGAACGTGGACTGATACAAAACAATAACAACGCCGACGCTTTCCGGGAACCGGAAAACGTCGGCGTTGTTGTATTATTGCGCGATATTCAGGAACCGAACACGTTGCTGCCCGCGGTGGGCACATGGTAGCAGATGTAGAAATCGTCGTTGGTCCAGTCGCAGCGGGGAGAAGAAGTGGTTGCGAAAACCGTTTCGCCCCATTCCTCGATCAGGATCGGGCAACTGAACTCAGCGAAGCTGACGTTCAGCGCGCAACTGGCGGACGTCGGATTGCTCATTGACAGCTTTTCAAATGTGATAAAGGGTTTGATATAGTTATTTGCCATTTTATCTCTTCTCTCTTTTCACTTTATTACTCAGAAGCGGATATTGAAGAATTCCAAAATCTTTTTGAGAAGGTCAATGAATCTGAGCCACATCTCGCGCAGCTGCTTCAGGAATGAGCCGCTGCCGGTTCCTTCGCCGCCGTTTTCGCCGGTTCCTTCGCCCGAGGGGTCGGTGGGATCGGTGGGATCTTCGCCCGTGGGGCCGGTGGGATCTTCAGGCTGGGTGGGATCGGTGGGCGTTTCGGGATCCGGCTGCGCGTCGTACACGGTAACGCGGATCGGGTCGCCCGTGGCGTAACCGTCGGACTGCGCGTACACGAGGAACGTGTAAAGATCGTCGTTTTTGTCTTCCATCGTTACCGTCCACTGCCGCAGGCTGCCGTCGATATCTTCAAAGGCGATATCGAGCAGGCTCTCGTCGATCAGATTGCCGTTGCTGTCTTTGATCACCAGCGTATCCACCGTGCCGCCGGTGGTCACGGTGAGCGTGACGGTACCGTTTTCATAAACGGCCGCGGCTTTGTTCTCTTCGGGAAGCGCGAGATCCGTTGCCATAAACGACATTACGCTGCGAATGCTTCTCACGTTTTTGGGCGTGACGGCGACCCAGTAGTTGCCGTCCGGGATCATGTAATTGCCGCGCACGCTTTTGAACGTCCACTTCAGATTGGTTACGGAGATCACGCTGTCGGAGGTGCTGATGTTTGTGAGAATAAACAGGCCGGAGGCGTAGAATTTGTCATTCGATTTAAGCTTCCTCCATGTGATGTTGTCTCTGCCGATCAGGTTCAGAATGGAATAGCTCAGATCCGTGGCGCTGCAGATATCTTCACTGCATGTGAATATGTTGCCGTCTTTATTGATATACGTGACCTTGATCGTGGGATTTTCGGCGCTGATCTTCTTCATCATTATCTGCAGATCCGCCGGGATCTCGGTAGCGCAGATCTGGAACGCAACGCTCATTCTCTTGCTCAGATACAGCTCGCTGTTCGGGCCGAACTGGGCGTAATCGTTGATGCGCTCGGTGGTGAGCGGCACGTTGCTGTCAACAACCACCATGCCGGGCGTGGACGCATCGAGGCTGAGCGCATCGGAGCCCACGATCACGCTCTTGAGCGTGGTGAATTTCTGGTAGGCCTCGTTTGAGTAGAGGTATGCTTCCTGGATCACCGCGGAGGTGAGGGTGCCGTTATTGCTGACGCCGGCGGGGTCGTACACGCGGATGGCGTCCACATAGAGATCGAAGTAATCAACGGAGGTACCGTTGGCTTCATAGGTGTTGCTGTGCCCGTAGAACGAGGCGAAACGGGGCTCGATGCGGGCGCGGTATCTGCCGTATTCCAGATCGCGGATCTTGATAACGGGGATCTGGTAGATGGAGTCCGTCGCGTTTTTGTTCAGCAGCCAGCCCTCGGCAACGGCGTAGGAGTAGTTCGGCTGATACCGGCTTTCCTCATCTCTGGGTACTTCGGCGCGCACGTCTGAAGCGTCGTCGATATTGACGTAATAGGGCGTTGCGGTGACCGCGCCTTTGCTGTCGTAATAATGCGGCGTTTCGGTGAGATCGCCAATGGGATCGTAATAAACCTTTTTGATGGTGAAGAATTTGCCGCTTGCCGTCAGCAGATTGGCGGGGGAGGCTTCGCTGATGAGCTCTTCGGTGGCTTTGTAGAGCGGCTTGCCGGTATTCTCCAGCGTTGCGCCGCCGTCGGCGCCGAGATACAGCTTGCCGTACTCGTAGCCGTAATACGTATCCACCGCAACGTTCCTCACGGAATCGCCCAAAACGGTTTCGCCGTTCGTGTCGGTTTCGAGTTCATACACCCTTACGGTGAACACGCCGGTATCGCAGCCGGTCACGCTGATGAGATCGAAGCCCGTGCCCGCGAAGTCAAACTCCATATAGGGCCACGCGCCGCCCTTTTTGGGATTGTTGACCGTGCCCACGGAAACCTTGTGCGCGCTGTTGTTTGAGAAGGTTGCGAACTCGGAATAGTTGGGATCGAAGCCGAAGATATTGGCGCTGTTGGACTTCGCCAGATCGGCGGCCTGTTCCGCGGCGGGATCGCCGGAAGAGACCGTCGTCCACTTGCCGAAATCGTTCCCGGTGGAGGTCGATTCCACGCCGTCGTAATATCCCTTCTCCCCGGTCGGGAAGTCGTCCTCGTAATACACGGTGGTTGCGGGCATGTAGGTCAGCTTTTCGTAGACGTAAACGTCCGCCGCCTCATTGCCGATCTTTGTCACGTGCGCCACAAGGCAGAATTCATCCTCGCCGGTAAAGGCCATCGTGTCGATCCTGTAATTCGCGTTGCCGTCCGCTGTCAGCGTCAGCGTGCCGAATTTGCCCTTATATGCCGTATCTGTTTCTGCCAGCATATGCTCCTGATTCGGCGCAGACTGCGTTCCGAACGAGTTGTAGCTGAACATGTCGCAGATACCGATATAGGAATATTCGGCGTTGGCCGCGCGATAGTTGTTGGATTTGACGTTGTAATTGATGTCCAGACCGAAGTCCGCGATCAGCATCTGCGGATCCAGCGCGACGGTTTTAAAGGTCCGGCTGTCGGAAATCGTAAGTGTGTAGATCCGTTTGTTCCCGCTGTCCAACGTCTGCGAGAGCACAGCGCAGTCCGCCGCGTCCTCCATCGAGATCGTTCCGTCCTTGCTGACGGTAAAGCAGATATCGTGCTCAAGCGTGATATAACCGCGGGGGGCTTTTGTTTCCGTAAGGTAATAGGTATTGGGAGGCAGCGTAGTATCGATGCCGGGGATCACGCCGTTTGCGTCGGTCACCAGATCCGAATAACCTGCCAGCGGGTAATAGTCCTTTCTGGCGCCGTTGCTGCCGATCACCTGACGGTACAGAGCGAAATGCGCGTTCGGAAGGGCTTCGTTGGTCTCTTCGTCGATCTTGACCGCGGAAAATTCCGTCTGGAAGTTTTTGATGGTGACGGTGATCGTCCCGTCCTCGTCCGGCTGCGAGACCGTGACGGAGTCCGCGTCGCCGCCGTTGACGGTAAGCTCCGTACCGGACTGTGTGAAGGTGATCGCGTCGATCAGCGCGGAATAACCGTCCGGCGTTTCCACTTCCGTCAGGGTATACGTCACGTCCTGCTCCGGATAGGCGTAGGTGATAAGGCCCTGCGCGTCGCTGTAATAATACGCGTTCATGATGTCGTTCCCGTTCGCGTCCTTCAGCGTGAAGACGGCGTCCGCCAGAGGATTGCCGGCTCCGTCTGCCTTGACGAGCTTGATACCGGGACGGGTATTGGTGACGACGTCCGTCCGGACGTTGTTGTTGGGTCCTGTGGGCGTGCCGACGGCATAAGTGACGTGATAGGAATACGTGGCGCGTTGGTTCGTCTGTGCGACGACGCCGCCGTTGATCAGCTGCTCCGTTCCGCCGAGCGGCGTGATCGTGCCGTAGCTTGTGACGTAACCGTTCGCGTCAACGACGGGATCGGTCACGGCGACTTCCTGAATGGTGTAATCGGCAAACGACGCGCCTTCTATCAGGGTGGGGAAGTAATAATACAAGGAATTCTCGTAATCATAACCGATAAAATCGCCGCTTTCATCGTCATACACCGCGGTGGTTTCGGTCTTCATTCTGCGGAGAGTGTTTGCGACCATCTCGCCGTTGCAATAAACGGCGAAATAGATATTGTCGTGAGAGATCATAAAGTTCTCATCCGACCAGACCTTTTCCACGGTCAGTCCCCAGCCGCGGTGGTTTTTTACGATGACGTGGGGATTCGAGTTGTCTCTGACGATGCCGGCATTGGCGGTGTCGCCTTCGGCGAGATAAGACCCGGCGAGGCGCTCGTATCCGATCAGGTCGTAGCCCTTCGGGATATCGGAGCTCTTCTCGAGCACCATGAACTTGGTGTCCACCAGCAGATTACGGATCTCCACCGTGAAGTCGGCGGGGATCTTATCGATCGCGCCGGAGGGAGAAGTGATAAACGTGCAGCTTTCAAGATCATCCTCGGTCAGATCGTTGAAATCATTTTTACCGATGGAGATGAATTTCTGCGTCTGATGGTCATACTTGCAGTAATTGCCGGAAGGATCCTTGATGTAATACTTTTCAAAACGGTAATAGCTCAGGCCGTCAAGATCATTCCCCTCGCCGATATAGACGCGGAAACGGAAACCGGTAGGATCGTCCGCATAATGAAGCTGCGTATTGTTGACGTCAAACAGATTCTTGGTGATGGAAAGTATGCGTAACGCAGCCTGATTCACATGGTTGTCAAACTTGACGACCTTCCGCTCTTCGATCACGTCCTCCGGGGACGAATAATCATACGAATCGTTGGTACGCAGAACTCCCTCGACCGGCGTGCCGTTGACGGATACGACGTCGTAGATGTTATGATCGACGCCGCACTCTTTTACATAATACCGGATCCCGTCGCCGGGGAACTGTACCTCCGCCTCTTCGCCGGGCTTCAGGAAGAAGACGTTTTCATAGGTGTCCCCGCTTCCGGCAGTATAACTTGGAGCGTATTCCACCGGGATGACAGAACCCCTGTAATAGACGCTTTTCGCGCCGGTATAATCATAACGGGTCGAGTCCCCGTTGACGACCGTGGTACGGCTGACGGTTCGGAAAGCAGCGTAATTATCATCGTAATAGTATATCTGATACGGGAACTTGGCGCTGACGTAGTCCTGCTTGTCGGTGCCGCTGACGGATTTGCTGATCAGAAGCTGTCCGGGAACGGCGGTGGTCAGGTTAAAGCGCATGTGCAGGTTGGAAGCGCCTCTGCCGCGCTCCATGTAGAGCATTTTCATCGTGTGGGTACTGTAATCCTTGAATACGTATTTTCCCCCGTCGTAGACGAAAATGCCGTCCAGATAATCCTGCACGTCTTCCTCCGATGCGTTTGGGTTGCGCCCGCGGAAGTTTTGCTCAAAAATATCGTGCAGCGTCGTCGTATACATGTTACCGTTTGCATCGGGGACCTTCACGACGCCGGTGCTGAAGTTGATGGAACCGGTCACGGCGGAGTGGATGCCGCCCAGATCCAGCACCAACTCGCCGTCCACGAACAGCCACGTGTCGTCGTCGCCCGCGAACTCGAAGATGATGTCGTGACCCCACGCGTCAAGGCCGCTTTCACTCTGAATAAAGCTGGCCTCCATCTCCAGGCCGAAGTAGTAATCCGCTTCGTTAGACGGAATCGAATACAGTGTTTCACCCAGCCGGGGATCGTCGGTGGCAAGCGCTTCATTGACCACGTTCGTCTGGTTGGTGTACTGGCTGATCCTGTTCGGTGTGATATCGTTGTAGGGCATAAAGAAGCCGTGGCCCTGGCTGTTGGTGGAGACCTCGACGGTGCCGAGCTGTTTGTACAGGCGGAAATCGCCGTTGTTCAGCTTGGTCGCGAAGTTTTTGGTACAGTCGTATTCAAAATAACCGGTTTCTTCGTAGGTGCTCTTCAGAAACAGGTGGTTGACCTCTTCCGCGTCGGTGGGGAACAGTTCGATCAGGGATCTTCCGGTATGCGTCGCGGTGGGATACCCGTTCTCTTTCAGGTCGGTGGAAACAAGATCCAGCAACGGTTTGGAACCGCCGGTAAACTTCGTGGTGTCGCTGCCAAGCACGTCCGTCTGCAGCTTGTCGCGGTCTTTGTTCCCAACCAATGCATTGTTATAATCGGTCAGGTGCATCTTGATCCCGTAATCGTTGTTGTCCACCGTTTCGACCGTGGAAAACTCTTCGGGAACGGGCGTGTCCATGATCGCGAAATAGAAGTCCTGCGCCTTTGTCATCGGCACAGCGGAAAGGTTGAAGCCGTCCGCTTTGAGACCGGCATAATCATAGCGGTAGTCATCCCAGGCAAGAATGGTAGTATAATACTCGTTATATCTTCTGCCGTTGAGGTTGATACCGATCTTACGGTTGGAAAGCACCTGTCCGGAATGATACTGCGGAGCGATGTATTTGCCGGAATAGGTGTTCTGCAGCTCGTAATAATAGTTCGGGATGCGGGTCAGCCAGTAATAATACTCCGTGAATTCCCACAGCAGCGTGTTGACCTGCGTACCGGCCCAGCGGATCGTATCGCCTTCATCGAAGATGCGTTTCAGTGAACCGTCGTGATTGATGGCGTAGAATTCATATTCCTTGGACGTATCGTTCCAGATACGCGTATAGACGATGACCTGCGAGCCGTTCCTGACCCTGGCTGTGTCGGATACGCTTACCTTGACGGCAGTGTACGAAACAATGTCGTCGTCCGCAAGATCTCTGGGGTCCGCGAAATAGAAATATTCATTCGTTGTATTGGCGTTTTTGGCGGTAAATCCGTTCGACGCGTTACCGCCCGGCAGACTGATCGCCTGCCCGGAGGTTTTGCCGACAAATTTGATCCTGCCGGCGTTGGCGCCCGTGCCAAGCGTTGGCACAAAGACGGAATACTCGGTGGGCTGATCCACCAGCGTCAGGGCGCCGCCCTGAGCGTTCAGGTACTTGGTAGCGCCGCCCACGTCGGTGCTGATGTAATACTGGTTGCGGCCGACAACGTGGAAAGAATACAGCGTGACATTTCCGTCCACCTTGATCATCACGTCCTCCGACTGATCCAGCGGGTTGGCCCTGACGGGCATGGAGTCGGCTTTCAGGGCGGTGGAACTCTTTGCCTGCGCGGTCATCGCGATGGCGGTATTCCGGTTGTTCAGCCATGCGATGCCGTACGTTTTGCCGTTAAGTCCCAGCACGTCGTTATCGGTGGGCAGAACGTAATACGCGGAAATGCGGCTGCCGGCGCCGTTCCCGTCTGTGGAACCGGCAAAGCCTTTGCCGTTGAAATTGCCTTTGGCGTTCAGGTAATGAGTGATTCCGTTGTCTGTATACGTCAAAAAGAATTGATTGGGATAACTGCTGCCGCAGGGAACCACGGTGATCACAGTGGCGTCGGATTTGAGATCCACGAAATCCACGTTCGTGTCTCTTGTGAATTTCAGATACTTGACGTTGTCATTTTCACCGGTCAGATACATATAGAACCGGTCTTCCGTTCCCTCAACCTTTTCAAAAGAATAGGCGGCCGCGCCGGTCGTATCATTGGCGGCGGTCTTCGCAATAAGCGTTTTGCTGCCGTCTTGCGCGATCGTCCCTTTAAAATAGTAGGTGGAATTGTTGTTCGCGGCTGAGAGATAGACCGGCTCGTCGTCGAAACCGGAAACGTCGTGAACGATCTCGTCACGGGCGGAGATGCTGACGAGCGCGTATACGGAAAAGCCCGCCGCTTCAAAGCTGACGTTCCTTCCTTCAACGGAGCTGTCTACCTGTTCGGTTTCCTCGCCGAAATGGATCACGCCGATCTCGGTTTCAGGCGCGGCGGCCACACGTACTTTCATTTCAACGGAGGCGCCCTCCGCCGGCTGATACTCGACGGAAGGATCGTCGGCGCTGACGATGGAAATATCAAACAGCTGGATCTCCGTTTCGCGGTCGATCGAGCAGCGCAGCGCCTGTTCCGCCTGAGATACGTAGCTTTCGTTATCGCCATCCGTTGCGGAGAGCGAAACGACCGTCAGCACTGCGTCGGCCGGGATGCCGGCGTCGGCGCCGTAGCTTGCGGTAACGCGGTAGCTCTTGCCGTCCTCACCGCGGCACACCGTGGTGAGCGTGGTCGTGTTGGCAGGCTCAGCCGCCAACGCCGTAAACGCCGGTATCGCCGATTGGAATACCAGCGTAAGAAGCAGAAGAAAACAAAGCAGCTTTATGCCCGGTCTGAAACCTCTGCCGCGATTGTTTCTGTTTTTCGTCATGTTGCATCGATCCTTTCCGCTGCGAAGATCAAAATCCCGCCGCTCCGGCGGGGCCCGAGGCACGGGCCTTCGCGTCTGTTTTTCTGAAAAACGGATCGCCCTCTATTAATACGGGGCCGATTCGGTCGAAATTCAGTAAAAATACAAAAAAACAATAATTGCGGAATGCTGCCATTCCACAATTTATTATATATATAGAAATATATATATGTCAACAAAAAAAGAAAAAAAATAAGATTTTTGCTGTTTTAGTTATTTTAAAAGAAATTCTGTCTGATTTTTTATCGGTTTTTACAAAAACGCCAAAGCGATCCTCATTGAAATGCCGCGGTACCGAAACCGTATGCCGGGAGCCGTAAAAGCAGGATATCCGCGTCGCCTTCTGTGAATCGTTCCATGACCTTGAATGAGCACGCAAGCTTTCTGTTTCGCGCGCCCCGCACGCTGAGCGTTACGGTCCGTTCGGTTTCGCCGACGTTCGCGAGCGCCACGCAGGCCCTTCGGCCGTCGCCCGCGGCGAGGGAATAGATATCCCCGTCCTGCGCGCATTCGTATTCGGTGCCGAGGCCGTACAGATGCGAAAAAAGCCGGAACGCCCTGTACGCGGGGGTGGGCTCCAGCGAGGGCACGTGGAACAGCGGGCCGTATTCCTTCCAGAGCTGCGCATCGTAAAACATCGCCATATCCACGCCGCAGCGCTGCATCTCGCAGAGCGCAGCAGCCATGTGGCTCGCGCCCTTTTCATTGCGCATGTTGACGTAGTACCGGGTGCGGAAATCGGGCGTGTCGGCGTCGCACACGCAGCAGTTCCATTCCGCGTCGATGCGCAGGGTTTTGGTGAAGCCGAAGGCGTTGAGCGTGTTGTTCACGAAGGCATATTCGCGGTCGATCTTTCTGACGCCCCGATTGCCGAGATACCCGTGCCAGGTAAAGAAATCGAGCGGCGCTTTCGTGGCGGGATCGGAGATGTATTTCAGAAAATCGGTGAAAAAGGACGTGTCGCCCTCGCGCCAGCCCCCGTTTTCAAACTTGCCGAGAATATAGCAGCTCGAATAGCCGCCCACGAGGATATCGGGGTGGCGTTCTTTCAGGTGATTCGCGGTCACGCGGTACAGCTCGTAATACTGCGCCGCCGTGCCCTGCCAGTTGGGCGGGCCGTTGGGCTCGATGTGCGGGTCGAGGCCGTCCGGCTCGTTCCAGATCTCCCAGTATTTTACGCCCCATGCGTGCCCGTTTGCCCATCCGCGGTTATAATGCCGCACGATATGTTCGCAGATATCCGCCCATTTGCGGAAATCGGCGGGCGGGAACACGTTGTATTTTTTCGGCGCGTGCTCTATGGTGCAGCCGAGGCGGTACATGACTTCGATCCCGTTTTGCACAAGCGGCTCGATGTAGAGATCGGTGAGCGTGAAATCGTAGGCGGTTTCGTCGTTCGGGTCCGCGCCGAAATCGCGGAAGATGTTGTTCACGTCCACGTAATGCCCGCCTCCGTAGGGGTAGGCGGCGTCGTGCAGGCGCACAACGGGCGGACGCAGCGCCAGAAAGCCCGGCAGCACCGGGCCGTAGTCCGTTTGCCGCGCGGCGTTGTTGAAGCCGTGCAGCGGCCGGATCGGTTTGATCGGTTTTGTGAAATCGGCGTACAGATACAGTTCGTTGTTCATTTTTCTGATTGATATGGAAATTTCAGTTTAGCGCGCAGTTAAAAGCGTTAATTATTCGCTTTTCGTGAACCGTTTCAGGTACAGAAGCTCGCCGCTCGGGTGGGTCCCGATGCGCTCGAAGCCGTTTTTTTCGTAGAGCTTCTGCGCGGGAAGGTTGTTTTGCGCGGTGCGCAGCAGCAGCCCGCCGAAGCCCTCGGCTTCAAGAATGCCGAACAGCGAACGCAGCATGAACGAACCCACGCCGCGCCCCTGAAAATCGTCCCGCACCGCAATGCCGAGCCAGGGGATACGGGTATCGGTATCCCAGATAAACAGGTGCCCCGCGATCACGCCGCCGGTTTCGGCCGCGTAGTAGCGGTGGTTCGGGCGGGGAGAGGGCCCGAAAAAGTCCATCGTGCGGCGTTCGTTGCCGTGGTCCACGTTGAAAAACGCGGCGCTTTCCTCGCCGAGACCGCGGTAAAAGGCACGCATACGCGCTTCATCGTCGGCGCGCATTTCACGGAAAATAAGATCGTTCATAAAGAAGCTCCAATGTGCGTTCAAATTCCAATTTACAGCACCGTATTTATCAGCGCGGTTCTGATTTTTATCAGCATATCGTAAATCTCTTCGTCGGGCAGGGGAGCGAGGGCGGTGAGGGTGAGCGGCGCGCCCCCGAAGGCCGCTTTCACCGTTTCGTTGGTTGCGGTATAAAACCGGATCATGCCGGTCGCCGTTTTGCGGTCCAGCGGTTCGCCCTTACGCACGCGGATGGTGAGATGGTCGATCTCGTCCACCTCAAGATAGGTCTTGCAGTCGATCCTCATGGCGGCGCCTCCTTACAGCTTGCGGATAAAATACTTGCAGCCGCCCTCGAAATAATCGGGGTCGCGCATCGCGGCTTTGCCCATCAGTTCCATCAGGTGCACCATATACGTCTGCATCGTGCCTTCTTCAAACAGGTCGATCACGCGGCCGCCGCGCAGGTCGTCGTGTCCGCTCATGTTGAAGCCCAGCGCCGCGTCGCACGCCATCGTGATCCCGGCGTATTGCCCCTGGATATCGCACAGGTGCTCGTGCCCGAAGAAGACGCCCCTGATATCGCCGCGCTCCAGCGCCGCCATGAACAGGCCGGATGAGATCTCCGCCGCGCCGATGTGGCTGCGAAGCGAACCGATCGCGCCGCACTCCTCAGGGTTGCGCAGGATCTGCAGATACTCCATTAACGGCGTGTGCATGAACATCACGCCGGGCACCTTGCGCCCGCAGGCCCGCTCTATCTCTTCGGAACCGTTATAATACCACCGGATCTGGTCAAACAACGGCTGACCGTCTGGGCTGCCGTCCGAAAAATGGTCCGGCAGCACGAAGCGGGTATCTTTATCCAGCCCGAACATCGGGATATAGTCCTTCATATAACGGTTGGAATCCAGCGCCCACAGGTAAAAGCGCGGTTCGTCCCCGCCGTGCGCGAGCACCGGGATGCGGTAGTTGCCTATGCCGTGAATGTCTTCGGGCCCCGCCTCGGCAAGGCAGCCCGGGAGAAGCGTATAGGCCTTGATCTCTTCTTCCACCGGAAGGCCGCATTCGCGGTCGTGATTGCCGAAGACCGCGCCCCAGGGGAGCCCTCTTTTTATGATGGGATCAATGATATCCGCGAAATAATCGCGGGTTTCTTCCACTGTGTCGAGGGTAAGGCACTGGTCGCCGCCGATCATCACAAAATCCGGTTTTACGTGCTCCAGAAGCGCCTCAAGGCCGGTTTTCAGCATCGGGTTAAATTGTGCTCCCGCGTGAAAATCGGATACCATCAGAACGCGGAACCGCCCGTTCGCGTCAAAGCGCAGCACGGTATTGCCTGGCATAGGGTTTCTCCTTTCGCGGTCAAAGTAAAACGGGCAACCGAACGGCTGCCCGCAGCAAAAGCTTACGTTATTTTGTTACGGCTTTCTGGCCGAGATTGAACGCGGAAAGAAGCAGGTGCAGCAGCGTGATGAAGATGCCGAAAAAGCCTTCGTGCGTTTCGCCGCAGTAATCACACTGATAACTGAAGGGCTTGTAGCCGGAAACGTCGGCGTCGCCGGGAAGGGTCCAGCCTTCGGGCACGGGCGCGTCGTCGATATCTTCCTGGGTGATGGTGCTGGCGAATACGGAAACGGCGGTAACCTGAAGCACGCCGATCAGCATCAGCGCAGCCAGAAGAAGAGCGATAAACTTTTTCATAAAAACGATCCTTTCGATTTTTTTACATTTAATCATCAATATTATATAACAACACTTTCAGAATTGTCAATCGTTTTATTGAAATTTGGTTATTCTGCCGGGGAATTTTCACCGAATTTCAGCCGGTATCCGTCCAGCGCGTTTTTGATGATCTCAACGGCGGCGTCGCGGTCCTGCACCTCGTCCACCACGGTATCCTTCTTTTCGAGCGTTTTGTAAACCGAGAAGAAATGGCTCATCTCGTCGTAGGTGTGCTTCGGCAGCGCAAAGATGCTGCGGTAGCTGTTGTAGGTGGGGTCCGAAAACGGTACGGCGATGATCTTCTCGTCGTTTCTGCCGTTGTCGAGCATGCGGATCACGCCGATGGGATAGCAGCGCGCGAGCGTCAGCGGGTGAAGCGCCTCGCTGCACAGCACGAGCACGTCCAGCGGATCGCCGTCGTCCGCAAAGGTGCGGGGGATAAAGCCGTAGTTGGCGGGGTAGTGGGTAGAGGTGAACAGGATGCGGTCCAGAATGATCAGACCGGTCTCTTTATCGAGCTCGTATTTGTTCTTGCTGCCCTTCGGGATCTCGATCACGGCGAGAAAATCCTCGGGCGTGACGCGCTCCGGCGCAACGGAATGCCATATATTGTCCATAAGAATTCCTCCTGAAGATGTGTTATGATTTTTAAAACATCAGAAAGGAAACAGAGATGAACATTTTATCAGAATACAAGGCACTGAACAGCCTTGCCAAGAAACACAGCATAG
>JAFRSZ010000327.1 GCA_017439205.1 Clostridia bacterium | reverse complement strand
GCTGATCTATTCGTTCGCCTACAACGCCACCTATATGATCCCCGAAACCGTCGTTCTGCTGATCGCCGCGTACTATCTCGGCTCCACGCTCGATTTCCGTTCCGACCAGCCGGTACGTCTGGCGAGAAAAGAAAAATCCCCCGTTACGCTGTTCGGCATTTCAGCGGGGCTGATCCTTGCCGCGGGCGTGATTTTTGACGTTGCCGCCGTGTTCTCGAAGCTCCAGAACGCCGAAACCGGCAACTGGGACATCGCCGGTCTGCATGAAGTAAACTGGATGCTGGTAGGCATCGTTACCGCGGCGGCGGTCGTTGTGAGCGCCGTGCTGTTCTTCATTTCGAAAGCCGTAAACAAAAAAACATCGAAAGCGGTTGCCGACGAATAAAAATAATAATGTATTTTATTGTAATTTTAAGTTAAATATGTTATTATAAATTTTAACAATTTAACGGAGGTCCATTCCATGAGTGATGAGATCAGGAATCCCGATACGAACGATACCCTTCAGGAAACCGCCGACGAGGCGCTGAACACCGCAACAAACAGCGGAGAAGAAGTGCTGAACACCGCAACAAACAGCGGAGAAGAAGCGCTGAACGAAGAGCTGAACGACCTGAAAGACCTGTTCCAGCAGGAATGGAACAAGGCCACCGCCGAGGCGGAATCACCCGCCATGCCCGAGATTCAGGCGCTGGACGACACGCCCGACCCGGAAGACGCCGACGACAGCGAAGAAGAGGAAGAGCGTACCGCTCTGAACGGCGAAACGGCCGTTGAAACGAAAAAGAAGAAAAAAGAAAAAAAGGATAAAAAACACAGCAAAGCGCCGCTTGTGATCATCATCGTGCTGCTTGTTCTGCTGCTGATACCGCTGTCGCTGTATGTGGTGATTTCCGTCAAAGCGCCCACGTTCCCCAATTTCATCTCCGCGTACGCAAAGGCCATATCCGCCAAGGAATACGACGAGCGGATCGCCGGCTATGAAAGCGCGCTCTCCTACTGCGAAGAGGGCTCCGGTCTGGAAAAGATGAAGCAGAGCATTTACGAAGAGATCGTTCTGCTGAAATACAAAACGGAGGGCTATGAATCCGCATATACCTATATGAAAGACAATATGACGGAGGATATGCTGCAGAACACAAAATCGAAAGAGTTCGCCGAATTCCTTGCCGCAGGCAAAGCGGTCGACGCGATCGCCGACGGCGCGTACGACGCTGTAAAAGAGGCGGTTGCGTCCGCCGGATCCGCGGAAAACGCAGATTACGACGCTGTAATGAAGAGCCTGAACACGCCCGACGTGCTCACCGCGACCGTAGGCGACATTCTGAAGACGCTGGCGGAGGGCGTCGAGGCTGAAAAGGACGGCCTCGGCGAAGACAACCTCAACAACGTGATGACCGGATACCTTTCCGCATACAACAGCTTCAAAGCCATCGGCGCCGACGCGCAGAAACTGCTCGAGATCGCCATTGCGAAGCTCTTCAACGCGGGCTATATTTCCGAAACGAACACCCTGATAACCAACTACTTCACCGATGAGATGCTCGCGAGCATCCGTACGGAAGAGTTCAAAACCGTTCAGACCCGTATGGAAACGCTGAAGAATATCGACGCGGACGTCTTCAGCGTTGCCAAAGCCCTGTTTGAAAACAACACCGTTTCCGACGACGATATCAAAGACGCGCTGGGCCTTTCGATCCCCGATACCGACGCGGCCGTGATCATCGGCATCGCCCGCAACGTGATCGACGCGCTGCAGGCGGAAAAAGACAAGCGTCTCACAACCGCCGCCGCCTCACTGGTGAAAGCGCTGCAGTCCCTTTCGTCGCTCGGCCTGAGCGTAAACGACGTTTCCGAGAAGCTGATCATGCTCTATCTGCAGACCGGCAACGACCAGAACGCCGGCGAAGTAAGGCAGACCTATATCACCGACGAAGCCCTTGCAAACGGCAGCGACGAGCTGAAGGCAGCCGTGCAGATGCTTGACGACCTGAGCGCAGGGCAGACCGCCGCCGCGGAGGTCGTGTCTTCCTACTTCACAAACCATATCTATCACGGCGCCGAACTGGATAAAGAAGCTGTCAACGCCGCGCTGGACAGCCTGACGGCAACCAACGACGCGCCCTATGTGAGCGCTTTCGCCGCCTATTTCAAGTACCTCGCCGAGGAATATACCGACGCAGATCCCGAAACTCTGCGCGGCTATATCACGGAATTCTCGAAGTACTTCAGGGATTACCCGGCGTTTTACGATATGCTGATCGCCGATACCTACAAGATGCAGGGCAACTACGCACAGGCGAGGACGCTTGCGGAGCAGGTGCTTGAGATCAACGCGGACGATGACGACGCCAACGCCATGGTCGCCTTCACGCTGCGCGCATCCGGCAAGCTCGACGAAGCGCTTGCCGCCGCCGAAAAGGGCGTGGAGATGTCCGGCACGGTGAACCGCAGCGGTTACGAAGCCACGGTCTGCTATATGCTGAAGGGCGATTTCGCCTCGGCCTTCAATTACGCGAAGAAGCTGTACGACGACAACCTTGCAAGCGGCACCCTCACCAAAGATCACTGCGAGGCCGTACTGCTGATCGCCGCCCTGTATGAAACCGACGACGCCGCAGTACAGGCGGAGCTTGAATCCTATCAGACGCAGGTGGAAGACCTCTACGCCAACAACGACGTGACCGCCGACGAGAAGGTTCAGAAGGTGATCGACGGCAAACTGACGCTGGAAGATCTCTTTATGAAAGAACCCTATACCGTAAGATGATTTAATGAAACTTTTTCATAAATGTTACAAAAATCGCAATAATTCAAAAACTTTTCAAATTTGATATTGACACACGCGTATTATTTGTAGTATAGTTAATGCGTATGAAAAACGCTGATTAGATTTTTCTACAGGAAAGGGTTGGTTATTATGAAAAAGATCATTGCCGTAGCTGCCGCTCTTGTTCTTGCGCTTACCGCTACGCTGTCTTTCAGCGGCATCGTGGTCAGCACTCAGAATGCGAGCGCCGCAAAGATCCAGAAGCTTTCCGGTGAAGGCGGCCTCGATCTCGGCAGCATTACGGACAGTCTCGGCGGCGTGGGCGATATGCTCGGCGGCCTTGATCTCGGCAGCGTGGGCGATATGCTCGGCGGTCTCGATCTCGGCGGTATGGGCGATATGCTCGGCGGTCTCGATCTCGGCGGCATCACTGATATGCTCGGCGGTTTCGATCTTGGCGGTATGCTCGGCGGTCTGGGCGGCGACCTTGACCTCGGCAGCATCACCGATACCATCTCCGGCCTGGTCGGCGGTTCTTCCTCTTCTTCCTCCTCTTCCTCCGACAAGAAGGACGACAAGAAGGATGACACCAAG
Organism: Clostridia bacterium; assembly: GCA_017439205.1. Lineage (GTDB taxonomy): Bacteria > Bacillota > Clostridia > Oscillospirales > Acutalibacteraceae > RUG806. The sequence continues at coordinate 6,738 of JAFRSZ010000327.1, read as the reverse complement.
AAGGACGACACCAAAAAGGACGACACCAAGAAAGACGACAACAAGAGCACCGACAACAAGACGGATAACGCCAAGACCGGTGACGTTCACTAAGTCAACAAAACAAAGTGAAATAAAAAGAAGCATGCGGCGCATGCTTCTTTTTATTTTTATGATTGCTTCCCTTTCACTTTATCCCAGTACGCCTTTGCCGCCTGCTCGGCCTTGTTTTCACCGGGCACGTAATACACGGCGTCCTTCAGGTTGTCGGGCAGGTACTGCTGCGCGGTCCAGTGGTTCGGAAAATCGTGGGGGTAAACGTAAAACTGCCCGGGGTTGGCGGCGTCGGCGCCGTCGAAGTGTTTGTTCTGCAGCTGCCGCGGCACCGGGCCCGCTCTGCCCTGCCGCACGTCCGCCGCCGCGCGGTCATATGCGAGGTAAGCGCTGTTGGATTTCGGCGAGGTGCTCACCAGTACCACGGCGTTTGCCAGCGGGATGCGCGCCTCCGGCAGGCCCACCTGCATCGCGGTATCCACGGCGGCCTTTACGATGGGGATGATCATCGGATACGCAAGCCCCACGTCCTCGTTGGCGCAAACGAGCAGCCGCCTGCAGGCGGAGATCAGATCTCCCGCCTCAAGGATCCGCGCCAAATAGTGTACGGCGGCGTCCGGATCGGAACCGCGCATGCTCTTCTGAAAGGCGGAAAGCAGATCGTAGTATTCGTCGCCCTTCTTATCGTAGTGCGCGCCGGTTTTGGCACAGATCTCCCCCGCGCGGCTCACCGTCAGCTTCCGGCGTTCGCCCGGGCGCGGCACGGGGGCGCCCAGCACGCACATCTCGCAGATGTTCATCGCCTTGCGCATATCGCCGCCCGAGGCTTCGGCAATGTATTCGGGCAAGCCTTCTTCCGTTTCATAGGTTTCGCCGCTCTCCTCCTGCAGCAGACGGAAAGCGCGCTCCACCGCGGGCAGCGCGTCCTCGGGGCTTACGTGTTTGAACTCAAACACCGTGGCGCGGCTCAGCACGGCGGAATAGATATAGAAATACGGGTTCTCGGTGGTGGAGGCGATCAGCGTGATATCGCCGTTTTCAATGTACTGCAGCAGGCTCTGCTGCTGTTTTTTGTTGAAGTACTGTATCTCGTCCAGATACAGCAGCAGCCCGTTCGGGGCGGCGATGGTGCCCAGTTCGGCGATCACGTCTCTCACGTCGCCCAGAGAAGCGCTGGTACCGTTGAGGATGTGCAGGCGCTTGTTGGTTTTATTTGCGATCATCCGCGCCACCGTGGTCTTGCCGGTGCCGGAGGGCCCGTAGAAGATCAGGTTCGGGATCTCGCCGGATTCTATGATGTTGCGCAGCGCTGCGCCCTCGCCGAACAGATGCTTCTGCCCCACGAGTTCATCCAGGGTTTTCGGGCGGATCCGGTCCGCCAGCGGAACTGACATATGCGATCTCCTGTTCGTTTACTTATCCCATTTGCCCGGGGCGTCGGTCAGCGGCGAAAGGCTCTCGCCCTCCCCCGCCTGCATGAACTGCGGGTATTTCTCCCAGGTTTCCACCGTGGGCTGGCTTTCGGTTTCGAGGATCGAGAAGATCAGATAGGTATAATCGGAATGGTACACGCAGCCGACGTGGCTCGTATCCTTCACGAACCAGGTCATATCGCGGTACAGGGCGGTGGAGGCGTTGATGCATTTGTCCGCCGAAACGTACTTCTTTTCACCCACGGCCAGCTCCCCGTCCGAAAGCGCGCCGCCCACCTCGGAAACCAGCGCGCCGAAGCTCATCATACGGGTTTCCAGCGTGCCGTCGCCCTGCAGCGCGGCGTGTTCGTAAGCGGGAGCGTTGGGGGTATTGTAGGCGGTGAGCACGCCGAACTTCATGCCGTTTTCCATGGCGGTATCCAGTATTTCCCGCAAACGGGCACAAACCTCGTTCTGCACGCGGTCGGTTTTGGCGCGCAGGCCCGCGTAGGCGTTACTGTCGCCGAAAATATACGCCTTGCAGTCCTCATAGCTGTCATACTGCACAAGCTCCCAGATGGCGGGCATGGAGCCGAATACCGGCGTGAGCACCCCGGCGTAGATCTTGTCTTTATACTTTTCGGCGAACCGGTTCAGGAAACCGCACACGCGCTCCAGTATTTTCGTTTTATACAGAAACTTTGCGAGGCCGCCGATCTGCGGGAACTTCATCTGCAGGAATCTGAGCACGGCGTCGGTATCGAAATACACTTTGCCCAGAAGCAGGTCGGTGGTGACGTCGGTGCCGTACATGGTGGCGGAATCGGAAACGAGGCTGTCGATATGTTCGCTTCCGTAATAATTCAGATACGTCAGCGTCAGGATGCCGCCCATGCTGCAGCAAACCAGATCCACCTTGTCAGTCCCGTGGTCTTCAAGCGCGGTACCGATCATCTCGCTGAGTTTCGCGGCGTTTTCAAAGGTATCCAGACGCCAGTCGTAATTGAAGAAATACACGTTCTCCACGCCGTAGCGGTCCACGGCGGAGCGCACCAGCGCTTCCTCCTGCGATGCGGCGTTTTCCCACGCCTTCCGGCAGCCCGAAGCGTTGCCCTCATAATAAACGGAAGAGATCTCGGGGTCGAGCGAATCGCCGTTTTCATCGCAGGCGTAGCCCTCGAACAGCGATGCGGCGAAGGTGATGATCTCATCCACGGCGCCGTCCTCTCCACGGGTCACGAAGGCGGCCGCTGCCCTGCCGAGCGCGGTGAGCACGCCTTTGGCGCTCAGGTTCGACATCACGTTGACAACGCGCTCGTCCTCCTTGCCCGCATGGTATCTCAGGCCGTCCGTAAAATCCATGCCGCGCACCACGACCAGCGGGTACGGATTGTCAAAGCCCTCTTCCGCATACGCGGCGGGCGCTTCCCCGGCGGCTGAAATGAGCCCGGACGCGGGCAGCAGCAGGCAAACGGAAAGCAGAATACAAAGCAGTTTTCTCACGGCGACAGCCCCCATATCAATCGTTTTTTTTATATTACCACAAATTTATGAACAAATAAAGCTGTTTTACGGGGTTCTTATCGAAAATACATAAAAAGATTCTTATTTTGTAACAAAAAATTTAAGAATTGGAAACGAAAAAAATATTGACACTCTTTTGCTACTGTTGTATAATTCAACGTGTCAAATTGAAAGTTGACCCACGCCAGACGCGGAGGGAGGGAATTTTAATGAGTCAGGTAAAAGTAAAAGAGAATGAATCTCTTGACAGCGCGCTCAGACGTTTCAAGCGCCAGACGTCCCGCGACGGCGTTATCCAGGAAGTGCGTAAAAGAGAGCATTACGAGAAGCCCTCTGTAAAGAGAAAGAAAAAGTCTGAAGCCGCTCGCAAACGCAAGTATAAATAAGCGGCAAAAAACATTTATTTCCGTGATATCACGGCAATGAAGCTCGTTTTTACAGGTGGGCCACATCCGGCTCACCTTATTTTTTCGGAGGATATCCCATGCCCGACACCACTTTGTCTGACGACCTGCTCCCGAAATACTTTTTCAATTACATCACCGACATCACGCCGGAGGATTTTTTTGCGATGGGCGCAAAGGCGGTGGCGATCGATATCGACAACACCATTGCAAACGACGGCGCGTTTCACCTGTTCCACGGCGTACGGGCGTGGGTGAAGCGTACCCAGGCGGCGGGCATTCAGGTGATCATTCTCACCAACACGTTCCCGCTGCGGGCGAAGTTCATGAGCCGTCTGCTGGGCGGGCTCCCCTACATCGCCAACGCTGAGAAGCCCCGGCAGAAGGGCTTCCAGAAGGCGGCGGACCTGTTGGGAATTCAGATCGGCGAGCTTGCCATGGTCGGCGACCAGCTGTTTACGGACATCCGCGGCGCCAACGACGCGGGGGCGATCCCGATCCACGTGAAATACCGGCGGCCCGAGATCTTCGGGTATTTCCACTACCGCAGGCTGCGGCGCAAAGAAAAAAAATTTCTGATTTCAAAAGGACACGGTGACAAGTTATGAACATTTTTACGGATAAGCTCTCTGCCGCGCTCGGCGATACCGCCGACGCAGCGCTGATCCTCTCGCCCGAAAACCGTTTTTACTACACGGGCTTTGCGGCCTCCGACGGCGCGCTGCTGATAACGAAGACCGACGCGCTTTTCTTTACGGATTCCCGCTATACCGAGGCCGCCGAACGCAAGCTCGGCAAGGCCTATGTGCGCGATTCCGCGAAGCTCTATGAAGACCTCGCCGCGATCTTCGCCGAAAACGGCATTGAGACCGTGGCGGTGGAAAACGACCGTCTCACGCTGGCGCAGTTTGCCCGCATATGTGAAAAACTGCCCGCCGTACGCTTTGTGAGCGACGCTTCCCTTACGAACCTCATCAACGAACAGCGCGGCGTGAAGGCCGAAGAAGAGATCGAAAAGATCTCGGCGGCGCAGCGCATCGCCGAAGCGGCGTTCGACCACATCCTCGGCTTTATCAAGCCCGGCGTGACCGAGCGTGAGATCGGGCTGGAGCTGGATTACTATATGCTGCGCCACGGCGCGGACGGCCTCTCGTTTGAGACCATCGCAGTCAGCGGCGTGAACTCCAGCCTCCCCCACGGCGTGCCCTCCGATAAAAAGGTGGAGCCCGGCGATTTCATCACGATGGATTACGGCGCGCTGAAGGACGGCTACCATTCGGATATGACCCGCACCGTCGCGCTGGGGCGCGTTTCGGAAGAGCAGAAGCGCGTATATGATACCGTGCTGCGCGCCCAGACCGCCTCGCTCGAAAAAATGTGCGCGGGCGTTTCCTGCTTCGACGCGGACAAGGCCGCCCGCGACGTGATCAAAGACGCCGGTTACGGCGATTATTTCGGCCACGGCACCGGCCACGGCGTGGGGGTGGAGATCCACGAGTTCCCGCGCGTGTCGCCGCTTTCAAAAGACGTACTGCGGGCCGGAAACGTGGTTACGGCGGAGCCCGGCATCTATCTGCCCGGCAAATTCGGCGTGCGCATCGAGGATATGGCGCTGATAACCGAAACCGGCTGCGTAAACCTCACGCGCTGCCCGAAAGAGCTGATCGTGCTGTAAACATCCCGTTTTTTTGGTATTTTTACGTATTTTCGTTAAAAAATATGCGTAAACACTTGCAAAGACAGTAAAAATTTTATATTATATAAATTGTATAAGGGTAAATTACCTTACAGAAAGGATTGATTTTTTATGGTTTCAGCCGGCGATTTCAGAAACGGCGTCACTTTTGAGATGGAAGGCCAGGTGTGGCAGATCATCGAGTTCCAGCACGTTAAGCCCGGCAAGGGCGCCGCGTTCGTGCGCACCAAGCTCAGGAACGTGATCCAGGGCAGCGTAGTGGAAAAAACCTTCAGCCCCACAGATAAGTACCCCACCGCCTACATCGAGAGAAAAGAAATGGAATACTCGTACAACGACGGCGATCTGTATTACTTTATGGATCCCGAAAGCTACGAGCTGGTTCCGATCGGCGCGAACGACCTTGACGATAACTTCAAATTCGTAAAAGAGGGCATGGTTTGCCGCATCCTTTCGTACAAAGGCAAGGTGTTCGGCGTGGAGCCCCCGAACTTTGTGGACCTGCAGGTCGTAAAGACCGACCCCGGCTTCAAGGGCGATACCGCCACCAATACGCTGAAGCCCGCCACGCTGGAAACCGGCGTTGAGATCAAGGTGCCGCTCTTCATCGACGAGGGCGAAATAATCCAGATCGACACCCGCACCGGCGAATATCTGGGCAGAGCCTGATCCGGAGGAATTGGATATGTCTATTACCGAAAGAATCGCCTATATCAAAGGGCTTGCCGAAGGCCTTGACATCGACAAAGAAACCAAAGAGGGCAAGCTTTTCGGCGCCATCATCGAAGCGCTTGAGGATATCGCCCTCGAGGTGAGCGATATGACCGAACGCGTTGACATGATCGACTGCGACCTTGCCGACGTTGAGGATTATATCGACGAGCTTGAGGAATCCTTTGACGACAACTGGGATGACGACTGGTACGACGATGACGACGAAGACGACGGCGAGGGCTACGAATTCGAGTGCCCCAACTGCCACGAGACCGTTTATTTTGACGACTCCATCTTCGACGACGAGGATTTTGAACTGGAGTGCCCCGCCTGCGGCGCGAAGCTCGATTCGCTTTTCGACTTTGAAGACGACGACGAGGGCGACGAGGAATAATCCCGCTTCCCGCACTTCAAAACAAGCCTGCCGTTTCAATGCGGCAGGCTTTCTTTTCTGCTTTTATCATTTTAAAAAATAATGATTTTTCTTATTGACATTATTTTTTACTTGTTATATAATAGTCAAGCCACGGATATTGCCGTGCGTTTATACGGTGGGTATAGCGCAGTTGGTTAGCGCGTCAGGTTGTGGCCCTGAAGGCCATCGGTTCGAATCCGATTATCCACCCCAGTCCGGTATCGCAAAGTCCGTTTGTGATTTTGCGATACTTTTTTAGACAGAATCCGGCGCTTGACCGCGCCGTTCATATTGGGATGTAGCCAAGCGGTAAGGCAACGGACTTTGACTCCGTCATTCGTGGGTCCGAATCCCGCCATCCCAGCCATCAAAAAAAACGCCGAAAGGCGTTTTTTTGTTGGCTGGAATGAAGTCGCCCCTTGCGGGGCTAATGAAGGAATGAAGACGCTTCGCTAATGAAGTCGCTCCTGTGGAGCTAATGATCTTTGGGGGCGACTTCGCTTCATTAGGCAGCAACGCTGCCGTCTTCATTAAAGAGCG
>JAFRSZ010000326.1 GCA_017439205.1 Clostridia bacterium | reverse complement strand
CGCGCCATGGAATGCGACAATTCCTGGGGCAAGAGCGCGAACGAGTATATAAAGCTTTAGACGAGCCTGATTAAAGGTTAAAAATCACTGGCCACTGGTCACTGGTCACTAGCCACTGGTCACTAGCCACTAGCCACTGGCCACTGGCCACTGGCCACTAAAGAAAGGAACACTTCCATGGCTAATTTTATATTATCTGCCTTTGCTGACGAAGCCGGCGGCGGTCTGCTCGATCAGATCGAAGCGCTGAAGGCAAACGGTATTACGCACATCGAGCCCCGCGGGCTGGACGAGGGCAATATTTCGTCCTTTACCTCCGCACAGGCGAAAAAAGTGAAGGAGGTGCTGGACGCAAACGGCATCGGCGTATCCAGCATCGGCTCCTATTTTGGCAAGATCGGCATTAAAGACGATTTCAAGCCGCATTTTGAAGAGTTCAAACAGTGCGTTGAGAACGCCTGCATCCTCGGCACGAAGAACATCCGCATGTTCAGCTTTTATATGCCGGAGGGGGAGGATCCCGCCGTATATAAGGACGAGGTGTTCGAGCGCCTTGAAAAAATGGCCGATTACGCCCGTAAGAGCGATATCTGGTGCTGCCACGAAAACGAAAAGGGCATCTACGGCGATATCGACGACCGCTGCCTTCAGATCCTTACCGCCTTTGAGGGCAGGATCAAGGGCATTTTCGACCCCGCCAATTTCATCCAGTGCCACGTTGAGATCCTGCCGGCTTACGAGAAGCTGAAGGATTACATCGAATACATGCACGTGAAGGACTGCCGCATGGCGGACGGCTTCGTGGTGCCCTGCGGCAAGGGCGACGGCCACATCGCCGAGCTGCTGCGCCGTTTCCGCGAAAAGGACGGCGACCGCTTCCTGACGCTGGAACCCCACCTGAAGGTGTTCGCGGGGCTTGAGAATCTCGAGCTCACCGGCGGCAAAGAGAGCGTGAAGGAAGAGTTTGAATACCCCACCAACCGCGACGCTTTCAACGCCGCCTGCGACGCGTTGCACGCGATTCTGGATGAAGCTGCAGGCTGAAAGTAGAAAGCTGCAGACAGCAAGCAGTTACTATATTATAACAAGGTGATTCATATGAGTTATATCCCGATGACGGAATACGATTCCGCCGATGAAGCGGTAAAACGCGAATACGACGACCAGATTGCGAAGCACGGGCGCATCACCAACATGAAACGCACGCTGCTGCACAACGTGCCCAGCTTCAAGGCGTATATGGAGTGGTACACGCTTTACGACGAGCTGAAACCCGTGCTGGGCGACCGCGCGCTGCAGATCTTTTCCTACGCCATCTCCAACGGCAACGACTGCGAGATCTGCGGGTCGTTCTTCAATAAGATATTGCGTGACAACGGCGACGACCCGGACGATCTGAAGCTGAACGAGACCGAAGAGCTTCTGTATACGCTGGGCACCGCGATCAGCATCGATCCGCACGATATCCCCGATTTTGTTTACGAGGGGCTCAAAGCAAAATTCCCGGACGACGTGATCGTTACGATCTTCGCCTTTGCCGGGATCATGTACGCAACAAACCTCTTCAACACCGTTTGCAAGGTGGATCTGGACGAGGTGCTGTACGACTATAATATTATGAAAAAGAAAGAAGAGAAACAAAATGGGTGATTTTACCGGTAAATCTGCCTTTATCACCGGCGCCGCCCACGGGCAGGGCAGAGCAACCGCGCTGGCGCTCGCAAAAGAGGGCGCGGCGATCGCCGCTTTCGACGTGGCGAAGCAGATCGAATACCCGAAGTATGAGTTCGGCACCTCCGACGAGCTGAAATCCCTGAAGGCGGAGATCGAGGGCTTCGGCGGCAGGTGTGAGATCTTTGCGGGCGACGTGCGCGACAACGCCGCCGTGGTCGCCGCTGTGGAGGGTACCGTTAAGGCGTTCGGCAAAATCGATATCCTGTTCAACAACGCGGGCATCTGCGCCTACGCCACGGTGGAGGATATGACGGACGAGGCGTGGGACGCCATGATCGACATCAATCTCAAGGGCCCCATGATCGTGACCCGCGCCGCGGTGAAATATATGAAGCAGACCGGCGGCGTCATTATCAACAATTCCTCCGTGATGGGCCTGCGCGGTGGCAGAAGGCTTTCGCACTACACCGCCAGCAAGTGGGGCCTGACCGGACTTACCAAGGCGTGGGCCATCGAGCTGGCGCCCTATAACATCCGCGTGGTATCCATCCATCCCACCGGCGTGAACACCCCGATGAACGACGGCCTTGCCGCCATGGAGGGCAAAACACCCGAAGAGATCGCCGAGGCCAGCGCCGGGAACCTGCTGCCCGTGCCGTGGATCGAGCCTGAAGATACCGCAAACCTGGTGCTGTATCTGGCGAGCGATAAGGCCCGGTACGCCACCGGAAGCCAGTTCGTGCTGGACGCGGGCCTGCTCTCCGTCTGATTCAGAGTGTACGTGCCCCAACTGCGGGGCTCCGCAGAAAAACATTTTCGCGGCAGCGGATATGTCTCACCCGCTGCGAAAAACAAAAAACAAAAGCGCCGGATCTCTCCGACGCTTCTTTTATTGGTTTCAGCTGATCTTATTTCTTGAAGAGCTTGGCAAAGAACTCGCCGATCTTCGCGAACAGATTGGAGATCCACTCTGCGAAGGAGGACTTCTTAACGGTCTCTTTTACAACCTCGGTGGTGGCGTCAACCACGGCGCCGGGGGTAACGGTCACAGCCTCTTCGGTCTGCGCATCTTCAAGAGCCTTGGTCTCGCCGCCTACGGTGTAGGTATCGGCAGAGGTGTTCACGGCGATCACGGTGCCGTTCGCAACAGCAACGTTGTTGGCATACTTCAGAGCGCTGCCCAGAACGCCCACGGTCACTTTACCCTCGGCAGTGGCCGCTACGGTGGCGGCAGCATCGGTAAGGAACGCGGCGGTCAGGGTCTCGCCGGAGTATTCAGAAACAGCGCTCTTCAGAGCGGCTTTAGCGCCGTTCACGGTCGCGGGGCCGTATACGTACAGAGCGCCAACCACGGGAGCAAAGTCACCGGCAAGAACGTCGCGCATCGCGTCAACAGCGAGGATCATCATTTCGGTGTCGTTGTAAACGGTCTTGTAGAGCTTGTTCTTGATGGCGGTGATAACGCCCCTGTTCTCAGCCAGCTTGTAGTTGTACAGAGCCTGTTCGCTGATGGTTCTGGCGGTGAGCATCATATCCACGGAGATCGCGGCCTTGTCTGCGTCGTCGCCGTCGAGGGCAAGCGCGGTGTACTTGGCCAGATCGCTCTGGAAGTAATAAGCGGTCTTTACGGTATCGATCAGGGTGTACAGGTCGCCGGTGTTCCAAAGAACGTCGGCAATGCTGGTGCCGACCTGATAAACCTTAAGAGCGGTAGCGGTGTAAACGTTGGTGTTCATCGCGGCCTTAACGATATAGTCCGCAGCCATTTCGGCGCCGTCGCCGGCGATCTTCGCGGCGAGTTCGGCAAGAACGGTGTCAACGCTGGCTTCCATCTTGGCGATCAGGTTCTCGGCAGCGGTGGCAAGCACGTCGTATTCGGTGTTGTCTGCGATGTACTGCAGCATGTCGATGTAGTAAGCGTTTGCCATCTGGATGGAGAGCATCACGGCATAAGCCTGTTCAAACTCTTCTCTGTACTGTTGGTAAGCGTTGCCCACTTTGATTACGCCGTTGATTACGTCGAACGTGGTGCTCCAGCCTTCGGAAGAAAAAGCTTCAATGTTCGCATACTGGTTGACCTTCTGAATGAAGTCGTTCACGTCTCTGGCGGTCTCAAGCACGCTGATGATCTCGTCAACGTAACCGTCGTCAAAGTTGTATTCGGCTTTTTCGATCAGAGCAAGCAGGATCGCTTCGGCGTCCTTGACGTTTACTTCCTTGGTGCCGTAGTTCTTCCACGCCTGATCGTACAGGGCGAAAGCGGTAAGAGCAGCCATGGTGTTGTCCATTGCTTTGCTGTTGATGTCAACGTATTTCCAGCTCGTGAAGTTCTCGTTATCGAGCAGCGTGTCGATCACGAAAGCGTCATACTTGTCTTTCTCGGCGGCGAAAGCCGCAACGGTGCAGACGGAGAGAGCCAGGATAACGGTAAGAACAACTGCAAGGACCTTGGTTAATTTGCGCATTGGTATCAGTCTCCTTAAATTTATTGATAAACAAACTTTATCTACAGAATATTATATAAGTTTTCACAAAAAATGTCAATTGTGCATTATATAAATAATTGGATTTTATATTCGGCGTTTTTCACTAAATTTGCACATTGCGTTTGTGAATTGTTCAAAGATATTGCGCATTCTGTGAACGAAATTTAAACGGATCATTTCACCAGCGCCGGCAGCGCGGAGAGCAGCAGTACGGCAAGAAAATAGGTGACCATGTTGAACATCTTCAGAGGGTAGTTTTTCTTGTATTTTTCGTTGAACATCAGTATCGCGATCGAGAAATCGGACATCACGAACAGCGCGGCGCCCGCAATGGCGAACCCTGCGGCAAGAGTGCCGTCCGGCATGCCGGCGTTTTTGTAGGTCAGTCCCATGATCGCGGCTTTGCAGAGCATCGTGGTGATCACCGCCGCGTAGAGCAGTATCGGGATCTTCAGCGCGCCCTTGAGCGAGGTGCCGATGAACCATGAAAACAGCAGAAAACCGCCGCAGAACGCCGCAACGAAGATGATCTCGGGCGCCGAGAAAAAGCTCCGATCGGGATCGAGCAGTTTTATTTTGTTGAGGAACGCGGCGATGAAAACGAAGTGCGCCGAAAGGAACCCCAGAAAGCCGATGGCGGGCAGGACCTTATGCTGCCACAGGTGCAGAAACAGATCGCCGATCCAGCAAAGGAACAGCCCAAGTAAGATCCACCAGGCAAAGCGGGTGTTGTTGTTGCCGAGGCGCATGGCGATAACGCCGGTGAGCATGTAGCCCGTGGCTGCGGCCATTTTGAGCGCCAGCGATTTGTAGGTGGGGCCGTTTCTCTGCGCGTTTACGAAAAAGATGTTCAGCACGTTCACGGCGATAAAGAGTACGGCGTACAGGATGATATAGATCATGGCAGCCTCCTTAAAAAAGCTGAAGTTAGGAGTTAGGAGTAGGGAGTCAGGCGCGTTTACGGCGTTTGAAGAAGTAGATCTGCACGGCGATCACGGCGGCTGCGGCGCCGACGCACAGCAATATGCGGGGCAGGGTAACGGTATTGCCCGCCGTGCCGGACTCGATCGCCTCAAAGTTTACTTCCAGCGCCGTGACCGCACTCTTCAGGGCGGTATAGGCGTCGCGCATATCCTGAGCGGACGCGGAGGGATCGTTCAGCAGCGAAGAAGCGTCGCTCATCGCGTCGTTGTAGTTTTTGGCGTAGTCGCTGAACGGCGCGCCGGACAGATCCGGAAGGGTCATGCTTTGTACCTTTGCGTAAAGGCTCTTCAGCCGTTCCCGTGCGGCGGTGTTCTGTGCCAGATAATCCGCGAACCCTTCGGCGTCGTCGGTGATGATCGCGGAATACCCGCGGGAAATGAGGTCGTCCCACCATTTGACGGTGTCTTCTCTGGCGCCTGCGGTAACGGCGTCGCTCGTATCGGCGATCACGCGCAGCCCGTCGCATTTTGCCAGCGTGCTTTTATAATAGATCACGCCGTAGCGGTTGGTGGTTTTCAGCACCGCGCCAGCCGCGCCGGCGTCCTTCAGCTTATTTACGAAGCCCATTACGGAAAAAATGATATTGGACCGCTTTTCGGCGATCACGGTACGCGTTTTTCCGTAGGTCTGAACGGCGGAAACCTGATCTGCGGTTTTGCCGGTGAGATACCAAACGCAGTTTTCCGCGCCTTTTGTCCCATTCACCGCGTCGCACAGCGAAACGTCGAATTTCAGTACGAGCGTGATCCCGGCCGCCGCAGTGTCGGCTATGGCTTCGGCAAGCGTCGGTATGACGTGGGAGGTGGGGGCGTTGCCCTTGCCGCCCACACGGTCGCGAAGCGGCAGCGCGGCAAGCTCGGCGTATGCGTATGCCGCAACGTCCTCTTTTTCCGTACCGAGCATCCGGGCGGCGGAATGCGCCTCGGCGAGCACGAGCACCCCGTCGGAGGTGCGGCTCACGTCCACCAGAACATATCGCAGGCCCGCGTCCGCGGCGGCGTGTACGGCGGCCAGGGAGTTCTCGGGATACTGCGAGCGCAGCCCCCGGTTGGAGATGCCCACGATCCCGCCCCGCGCGGCGGTCAGTTCGCCGTCGTCAGAGGCAAAAACGGGCGTTCCGGCAGCAAACAGGACCGCTGCCGCGAGCAGAAAAACGAAAAGGCTTTTTACGATCCGCATTTTTCTTTTCCGGACGTTGTTCATTCATTGTACCTCTTGAAATGGTTTTCTATATTATACTACCATATGCAAAATTCGGATACAAGCAAAAATTACATAAACCTGCCCATTTTTTACATTTTACCGATAAAATAATTTGCCGATGATAGAATTTACCGTGTTTACAAATGAGAAAAAATATGGTATATTAATTCCGTATACGTATTGCAATGTCGGAGGAAGCAATGTCAGTCAAGAAAAAAGCGGTCATGTCCTTTGCCTCGGTCTCGCTCGACGGTATATTCAAATATATCGACAAGGATCCCGAGCGCAATCTCGTAAAGCTTCTGGAGGGCGCCGAGAAGATCTTCGGCGATAAAATGTTCCCGAAAGAGAATTTCGAGAAGCTGAAGAAGGGCGCGGCGGACCCTGACAATATTTATACGCAGCTCGCGAAGGGGATGCTCCGGGATATCGACCGGGGCGTGCTCAAGCATATGCTGCTTTCTCTGGGTGTGGAAGCGGGCTATTTCGGCACGAAGGAAGTGCGCGCGAACCGCGAGAAATACCACTGCAATATCCCGTGGCAGATCCTGATCGATCCCACGAGCGCGTGCAACCTGAAGTGCAAGGGCTGCTGGGCTGCGGAGTACGGCCACCGGCAGAACCTCACGTACGATGAGATGAACAGCGTGATCGCCCAGGGCAGAGAGCTCGGCACGCATTTCTATATGTTCACCGGCGGCGAGCCGCTGATCCGCAAAAACGATATCATCCGCCTGTGCGAAGAGAACCCGGACTGCGCCTTCATGGCGTATACCAACGGCACGCTGATCGACGACGCGCTCTGCGAAGAAACGCTGCGCGTGGGCAACCTCGCATACGCGCTGAGCGTGGAGGGCACCGAAGAATCCAACGACCTCAGACGCGGCGAGGGCGCGTATAAGGCCACGATGGACGCGATGGCGCTGCTCAAAAAGCACAAGTGCCTGTTCGGCATTTCCGTATGCTATACCCGCAAAAACCTCGACTACGTGATCTCAGACGAATTCGTGGATAAAATGATCGAAGCGGGCGTGAAATTCGCGTGGTATTTCAACTATATGCCCGTGGGCCACACGGCCGATAAAGAGCTGATCCCGCGGCCAGACCAGCGCAAAACCATGTATTTCTGGCTGCGCAAAATGCGCGATTCCGCCACCGGCAAGCCGATGATGGTCATCGATTTCCAGGACGACGGCGAGTACGTGGGCGGCTGCATCGCCGGCGGGCGCAACTACTTCCACATCAATTCCGCCGGGGATATGGAGCCCTGCGTTTTCATCCATTATTCCGACGCAAATATCCGCACGCATACGCTCCTTGAGGCGCTGCAGAACCCGCTGTTCATGGCTTACCACAAGGGCCAGCCCTTCAACGAGAACCACCTTCGCCCGTGCCCGATGCTTGAAAACCCCGATAAGCTGCGGGAAATCATCCGCACCACCGGGGCGAAATCCACCAACCTGATCGTGGAAGAAGACGTGGATACCCTCTGCGGCCGCTGCGACGAGTTCGCGCTGCAGTGGCAGGGCGTGGCGGACGAGATCTGGAACTCCACGAAGCACCCGATCACCCATACCAATTACTACCGCGACGGCGAGACCGGCGTAAGGCAGTAAGAAAAGGACCCGCAAGGGTCCTTTTTCAGTGGTCAGCGGCTATTCATCCCGCGAACGTGACCTCGCAGTCCGTGCGGATGCGGCCCTTGGCGGTGGGCTGCCATTTGTTGCCGAGGATCACGTTCTCTTCCTTTGCCAGCACGGTGATCTTTTTCATGCCGGTGCAGTTGAAGAACGCGTATTCGCCGATCTCTTCGACGGTTGCCGGGATGGTCATGTTTTCCAGCTTTTCATCGTAAGAGAAGGCATCCTTGCCGATGTATTTCACGTTTGCGGACATCGCGAAGTCCGTTAGGGCGCTTGTGCGGTGGAAGGCCTTCTCCTCAATACGGGTCACCGAATCGGGTATCGCGGGGATATCCACGTAATAGCACTTGTAAAACGCCTTTCCGCGGATCGTTTCAACCCCGTCCGGGATGGTATAGTCCACGATGATCGCGTTGCCTTCTTCATCGGTTTTCGCCATGCCGAGGCGGTCAAATTCCACGCCTCTGCCGCTGGGATAGAAGCACAGTGTTTTCATATCCTTTGAAAACAGCACGCCGTCCTTTGCCGTGAAATATTCGTTGGCGGCGTCCACCTCAAACGCGGCGAGGTGCTGGTTATTTGTCAGCGCCCACGTGCCGATCTCGCGCACGTTTTTGCCGATCGTGATCTTCGTAAGGCTTTCGGCGTTGCAGATGCCGAAATCGTCGATCGCGGTCACGGGTTTTCCGTCGATCTCGTCGGGGACCGTGAATTCGGTCACCACGGTCTTGTCGGTATACCCGGTGATGTGTATCTCGCCGTCTTTTTCCGTATACTTTACGTCGGCCTCGCTGTTAAACAGCGCGCAGCCTGCAAGCGTGGAAACCAGAAGCAGCAGCACGAGCGCTGCGGTCAGTATCCGTTTCATTCTGCGGGCACCTCCTTTGCGGCAGCTTCCCGGGCTGCGATCTCGGCCACGTAAAAGTCGTGCTTCTCCCGGGTAAGATCGTACCAGAAGAACGGGATCGTACACAGCACAAGGCCCACGATGCCGAGATAAACGTAGATGCGCATCGCCCGGCCGAAAATGAAGGAATCGAACAGCACGTCCCAGTCGGAAGTGAAGCCCACCAT
>JAFRSZ010000325.1 GCA_017439205.1 Clostridia bacterium | reverse complement strand
TGCACAGGCGGGCTACTATGATATTGCCCGTAAGTACAAGTCTCTGCACTCCTTATGATTGAACCGCCGTGTACCGAACGGTACGCACGGTGGTGTGAGAGGTCGGCTGCTCAACGAATGGGCAGCCTCCTACTCGATTTACGGTTCACCAGGCGGTAAGGATCGCATCCGGAAAG
Organism: Clostridia bacterium; assembly: GCA_017439205.1. Taxonomy (GTDB): domain Bacteria; phylum Bacillota; class Clostridia; order Oscillospirales; family Acutalibacteraceae; genus RUG806. The sequence continues at coordinate 2,366 of JAFRSZ010000325.1, read as the reverse complement.
TCGTTCGCCAGATGCGCACAGCTGTTGTGCCAGATGATGTGCGTATCCTCGCCCCAGCGCCCCGTGCCGGGGGCGTAAAAGATGAACTTGGTTACGCCGGTGTTCATGAACGCCACGTCAAAGCCGGGAAAGACCGGCTGCCCGAGCGCCGCGAGAATGAAAAAGGTGTTGAAGTTCGCGTGCGCCGCCAGAAAAACCTTTTCGCCGCCGTGAAAACGCCGCCGCAGATACGTCAGCGCCTCATGCCCGCGTTCCAGCCGCCGTTCGTCGGGCGGATCGGTTTCGGTATATACGAAGCTGCCCGCGGGGTCCGTGCCGAACGCCGGAACCGCAAACGGGTATTTTTCACGTATTTCCGCCATGGTTTTCACGCCGAAGCGCTCCGACGTGCCGTTTTCGGTAAACGCCGGGTGTATTTCAACCGTGTTTACGCGCTTTTGCCGCAGCGCCACCTCGCCCGCCGTTTGGATCGCCCTGTCCAGACCGCTGGAGAGGATGCATTCAAATTCCATGCGGGCGTAGAATTCGCCCAGCAGCCGCGCCTGCCGTTCGCCCTTTTCCGAGAGCGGCGGGTCCTCCCAGCCGCGCACGTCCGCCGGATCGCCGATCCCGGCGTTGCTCCGCGATTCCCCGTGCCGCGCAAGATACAGCTCCAGCTCTATCACCGGTTCGCCCACGCTTACCCCTCCGAATCCATATACAATTATATATATAGTATAACAGAACGGCGGCTGCAAAACAAGTGAAATTTACCGCATCGTGCTTTTACCGGCCACTAGCCACCGGCCACTAGCCACTGATCACTGGCCACTGACCACTAGCCACTGACCACTGGCCACTGACCACTGGTCACTGGCCACTGGCCACTGAATCAGGCGCAAAACACATGGTTCCCGATGGTGGTAAGCACGGGGCGGGAGCGGATCCATTTGCTCTGGGCGGTGCGGGGATTGTAATAATAGATCGCGCCGCCGGAGGGGTCCCAGCCGTTCATCGCGTCGCGCGCGGCCTGCTGCGCCGTGGAATTGGGCGATACGTTCCAGTTGGCGTCCCTCACGCAGCTGAACGCGCCCGCCTGGTAGATCACGCCCGCCACCGTATCCGGGAAGGAGGGGTGCGCCACGCGGTTGAGTACCACCGCGCCTACGGCCACCTGCCCCGCGTAGCTCTCGCCGCGGGCCTCCGCCATGATCAGCTTCGCCAGCAGCCACGCGTCAGAGGAGGTGTATGCCGAAGACGAGGTGATGCCGAGATACAAAAGCGTTTTCGGCCCGGCGACGCCGTCCACGGTGAGGCCGCAGTCCCGCTGGAAGGCTTTTACCGCGTCCCGGGTCTTCGCGCCGAAAATGCCGTCCACCGCGCCGGTATAGTAGCCTGCGTCTTTCAGCTTTTTCTGGATCTGCCGCACCTCTTCCCCGCGGGAGCCGTATTTTGAAAGTACGGCTTCGGCGTCTTTTTCCGTTCCGTCGGCGGTTCTTATCGCGGCCGCGCCGAGCAGCGCGGCAAACACCAGAAACAGCGCAAGCGCCCGCCGCAGATACGCCGATCCGTAAAAATGAAAACGCATAATAATTCCTCCGTTTTTAATGTTAGTATTGCCGCACATTGCCGGAATATCATAACAATATGTTGAAAATTGTGGTTTGAAAAAATATAAAACACAATATATAGTATGATAAAAAAGTTTTTGAAAAAAGTTTAAAAAAGGTGTTGACAAGCCACAAGAAGTGTGCTAATATATGCAAGCACTTCGGGAAGAAATGCGGCTTGAAACAACGAAAAACGGGCTGTAAAATCTTCAAAAAAGTGCAAAAAATATTGAAAAAAGTTCTTGACAAACTGATTTCAATATGATACAATAGCCAAGCGCGCTAAAAAAGCGGCGCAGCTACGGAACCTTGAAAATTAAACAACGACGAACAAAAAAGGAACCCTTGAAAGAATTTGAGTTACCCTGAATAGGGAACAGTAAATTCGGGATGCATTGAAAGATGTATCCAAAGAATGACGTCAGAGACGTTAAAAGAGCTAAGATAGTTCTAAAAAGATTTTAGCGGGCCGAAGGGCACGTTGAGATACCATTTTTTAGAGAGTTTGATCCTGGCTCAGGACGAACGCTGGCGGCGTGCCTAACACATGCAAGTCGAACGGAGTTACGGGGGCTTGCTCCTGTAACTTAGTGGCGGACGGGTGAGTAACGCGTGAGCAACCTGCCTTACAGAGGGGGATAGCCATTGGAAACGATGGATAATACCGCATAACGTATATTCATGGCATCATGGAAATACCAAAGGAGCAATCCGCTGTAAGATGGGCTCGCGTCCGATTAGATAGTGGGTGGGGTAACGGCCTACCAAGTCGACGAT
>JAFRSZ010000324.1 GCA_017439205.1 Clostridia bacterium | reverse complement strand
AGGCGGGCTACTATGATATTGCCCGTAAGTACAAGTCTCTGCACTCCTTATGATTGAACCGCCGTGTACCGAACGGTACGCACGGTGGTGTGAGAGGTCGGCTGCTCAACGAATGGGCAGCCTCCTACTCGATTTTCTTATGCTTACGTCAAAGCGCAGTAGCCTTCCTTTTCCTCGTCGTAATACACGTATCTGCTGGTGCTGTATGGGCTGAAGGAATCGGCGTAAAACACCATGAACGAGCCGTACCAGTAATCCTCGGGCTGGCCCACCTCTATCAGGTAGGTGTTGCCGTTGAGGTAGAGCTCCATCCAGTAGTGGTTCCAGTAATCCTCCGAAACGCCGTCCTCGTCGAACGCCATGCCGCGCATGCCTTCAACGATCTTCACGTCGTAGCCCATGCAGGCGAGCACCTCGGCGATGGCGCCGTTATACTGCAGGCACTGGGCGAGGTGGTAGTTGAACACGGCGTCCACGGGGGTCTTGTCCCAGATCTGTGAGTAAAGGTCCCAGCCGCGGGCATAGGAATAGTTCATCTGTATGTATTTGTACGCCGCGTAGATCTTTTCGAGATTGGTGGCGTTTTTCGGCAGCGCGGAGAACAGCCTTTCGATAACGGCCTTATCCTGATCGGTGATCTCCACGTCCCAGTACATATCCACCGTGTCGCGCAGATGTTTTACCTCCACCGTATCCTTCGGCGTCAGAACGGCGCTGTTCAGCTCTTCGGCGAGCGTATCGTAAAGCAGGGGGATGCTCCGCTCGGGGTAATAGGTCACGCCCTCCAATGCGCCGAGGAGGCCGGGAGCGTCGGGATCGTCGCCGAAGCTTTCGAGCGCCACGGATACGCGCAGCAGCGTGCGAGCGTCGTCGGCGGTGATGCGGTCGTTGCCGTCCGCGTCCAGCGCGCGGAAGCAGCTTTCAAACAGGTCTTCATCCAGCCCTACCGAAAGGCGCAGCGCCTGCCGCGCCTCGTTCGCGGTGGTCCTGCCCTCGCCGGAAAGGTCGCCCTTTACCCGCACGGTGTAAACGCGGTTCTCCGAAGGGTCGCCCTGATAAACCGTTACCGTAACGCCTGAAACGAGGTACATGCCGTTTTTCAGGCTGCCGGCGTCGATATCGAAATCCAGCGTGGGGTCCGCCTCCATCAGCAGCGCGAACAGGTCTTCCACGTTGAAGAACTGCGGTACGAAATAGATCTCGTTCCGCTCGTTATCCACGCGGATCTCATCGCCCAGCGTCTCGGGCAGGGTAAAAATTTCCGTTTCTTCGCCCGCTGCGGCAGCCGTTACGGAAAAAACCGAAAACAATACGCTCACCGCCAGCAGAAGTGAAAGCAGTTTCTTTCTCATTAACACACCCATATTATGACCGGTTTATTTGTACAGCGGGCCGTAGGCGGCGCAGGCGCGGTAATCGGCGCCTTCAAGGTCTTTGGTGCCGAAGGCGTTCCACGCGGCGGGGCGGAAGATCTTCTCATCCGGCACGTTGTGCAGGCCCACCGGGATGCGCAGCATCGAGCACATCGTAATGAGGTCCGCGCCGATGTGGCCGTAGCTGATCGCGCCGTGGTTCGCGCCCCAGCAGTTCATCAGGTCGTAGGCGCTTCTGAACGGTCCCACGCCGGTGCAGATCGGGGTAAACCAGGTGCACGGCCAGGTGTAGTCCGTGCGCTTCCAGAGGATATCGCTCACCTCGTCCGGCAGGTTCACGGTGTAGCCCTCGGCGATCTGGATCGTGGGCCCGAGGCCCTTTACGATGTTCAGGCGGATCATCGTGGCGGGCATCTCCGCGCGGGTGAGGAACCGGCTGGAATATCCGCCGCCGCGGAAGTAGCCGTTGTCGGCGGCGCACCACTCGGTGGCCTTCAGCATCGTTTCAATGTCCTTCTCTGTCACGTCGTACCAGGGCTTGATCACGGGATCGCCGTTTTCGTCCTTCACCTCGCCGCAGGCGTCAAGGCAGCACGCGCCGGAGTTGATCAGGTGGATGAAGCCGCCCGCCTCTTTGGCGCGGCCCTCGATATCGTAGCCGGTCACGCGCTTCACGGCGGCGTCGCTCCAGAAGGTGCGCACGTCGGCAAACATCTGGGCGCGGTTGGTGAGCAGCTTCATGAACAGCATCGAAAGACCGTTGAGCGTGTCGTTTTCGGTGGCGAGGATGTAGGGCTCGCGCGCGCCGTTCCAGTCGAAGCTCGTGTTGCACATCGCCTCGCCGAAATCGCAGTTCGGGTAGAAGTCCGTCCACTGGCGCTGGCCCTGGAAGCCCGCCGCGATCGCGTTGTGGCCCGCCATCTCTTCTTCGCGGCCCTTGGGCAGGTTGGGATTGCCGTTCATCAGGTCCTTGATGATCACCATCATCTTCACCACGAATTCCCAGTCCTTTTCCTTCTGCTCGGGGCTCTTGCGCACGAATTCGGGGTTCTTATCGAAGCCCTCGGGGCAGTTGGCCTTCGTCCAGGCGTAGGCCTTTTTGTATTCTTCCTCGTCGTAGATGCCTTCGGTCATGCGGCGGATGATCTCCACCTCGTCCACGCTCTCTACGCGCATGCCGAGATATTCCTCAATGAATTCGGGGCTGATCACACTGCCGCCGATGCCCATGCAGATGCTGCCGATCTGCAGATAGGATTTGCCGCGCATCGTGCATACGGCAACCGCGGCGCGGGCAAAGCGCAGCAGCTTTTCTCTTACGTCGTCCGGCATCGAGGTGTCGTCCGCGTCCTGCACGTCGTGCCCGTAAATGCCGAAGGCGGGCAGGCCCTTCTGCGCGTGGGTGGCCAGAACGCTTGCCAGATACACCGCGCCCGGGCGCTCGGTGGCGTTGAAGCCCCATACGCCCTTGACCGTCATCGGGTCCGTATCCATCGTTTCGCTGCCGTAGCACCAGCAGGGCGTTACGCTGAGCGTGATGTCCACGCCCTGTTTCCTGAAGAACGCGGCGCACTCGGCGGCCTCCGCCACGCGGCCGATGCTCTTTTCGGCGATCACGACCTTTACGGGCTCGCCGTTGGTATACTTCAGGTTCTCTTCAAAAAGCGCCTTCGCCGCCTTCGCCATGTTGAGGGTTTGCTCCTCCAGCGATTCGCGTACCTTCAGCGGGCCGCGGCGCGCGTCGATAATGGGGCGGATCCCGATCACGGGGTATTCGCCGATCAGTCTGCTTTTTGCCATAATCTGCATCTCCTTTTTATTTCAGCGTAACGATCGTTACGCCGTTTTCGCCCTCCCCGTAGGTGCCGAGGCGGTACGATTTTACAAATTTATTGCCCTTGAGGTGGTCGCTCACGGCCTTGCGCAGCACGCCGGTGCCCTTGCCGTGGATCACGGTGAATTCGCCGATGCCGGCCATCAGCATCGAATCCATAAACGAATCCAGCGTTAAGATCGCCTCGTCCGCCGTCATGCCCCTGAGGTCGCAGCGGCTGTCCGCCGAGGCGGTCATACGGCTCTCGGTGCCGGTGTTGCGCGTAAGAGCGGGCGTTTTCGGCGGCTCGGCCTTTTTCTTTTCCACCAGCCGCAGGCCGTCGGTCTTCACGCGCATGCGCGCCGTGCCGGAGAGCACCTCCACGTTGCCCTTTTTATCGGGGGCGGAGAGCACCTTCGCCTCTTTGCCGATGCTGGCGATCAGCACCGTGTCGCCCGCAACGAGCGGGCGGGGCAGCACGTAATCGTCGTCCTCATACAGCGACGTGGTCACCGGGTTCACGGCGGCGTCGATGTCCGAAAGGCTCCGTTTCATGCTCTGCTTCGCGCGGGCGGCCAGATCGGAGGCGTTGCCGCCTGCCTTCATTTCTTTTTTATACCGGTCCACCTCGATCAGCAGGGCGTTGGCCTGCCGCCGGGCGTTTTCGGTGATCTTCAGCGCTTCGCTCTGCGCCTTCTCGTATTCCTTTTTCAGAAGCTCGTCCGCGTTTTTCAGCTTTTCTTCGGCGGCGCGCAGCTTTTCTTCGTATTCGCGCCGCACGTCCTCCGCGGCATTTTTCTGGCCTTCCATTTCGAGGCGGCTCTTCTCGAGCGAATCCACCACCGTTTCAAAGCGGCTGCTCTCTTCGGAAACGAATTCCTTCGCCCGTTCGATCAGCGCCGGGTCCAGCCCCAGCTTCTCGCTGATGGCAAAGGCGTTGGAGCGCCCGGGCACGCCGATCAGCAGCCGGTAGGTGGGGCGCAGGGTGTTCACGTCGAATTCGCAGCAGGCGTTCTCCACGCGGGGCGTCTGCAGCGCGTAGGTCTTGAGCTCCGCGTAGTGGGTGGTGGCCGCCACCTTCGCGCCGTTCAGGTGCAGGCGCTCCAATATGGCGGTTGCCAGCGCCGCGCCCTCCACGGGGTCGGTGCCCGCGCCGAGCTCGTCGATCAGCACAAGGCTCTCTTCGTCGCTGTTTTCGAGGATCGAAACAATGTTCACCATATGCGAAGAGAACGTGGAAAGGCTCTGCTCTATGCTCTGCTCGTCGCCGATATCGGCGAACACGTTCCTGAACACGCACACCGCGCTCTCATCCGCCGCCGGGATCAGCAGCCCGCAGGCCGCCATCAGAGAGAGCAGCCCCAGCGTTTTGATGGACACCGTTTTGCCGCCGGTGTTGGGGCCGGTGATCACAAGGGTATCGAATTCGGTGCCGAGATGGATATCCACCGGCACCACCCTCTGCGGGTCCAGCAGCGGATGCCGCGCGCGCTTCAGATCGATGCGTCCTACGCTGTTCAGCTGCGGCACGGTGGCCTTCATCAGATACCCGAGCTGCGCTTTGGCGAAGATCAGGTTCAGCTCCACAAGGCAGTCGTAATTGTGCTTGATCACGTCCCCTGCGTCGCCCGCCATGGCGGAGAGCTCGGCGACGATGCGGTCGATCTCTTCCTTTTCTTTGCTCTCGAGCACCTTGATGTCGTTGTTGGCCTCCACCACCGCCATCGGCTCGATGAACACGGTGGCGCCGCTGCCGCTGGTATCGTGCACCAGCCCCGGCACCTCGCTTCGGTATTCATTCTTCACGGGCACCACGAAGCGGCCCGCCCGCTGGGTGATGATGGCGTCCTGCAGAAATTTCTGGTAGTGCGAAGAGCGGATCATGCCCTCCAGCTTCTCGCGGATGCTCTGCGCGCGGGCGCGTTTTTTGCGCCTCAGGTCCGCAAGGGCAGGGGAGGCGTGGTCGCTGACTTCCTCTTCGCTTAGGATCGCGCCGGTGATGCTGTCTTCGAGCGCGCGGTTGGGCATCAGACTTGAAAAATACACGTCCAGGCAGCTTTCGGTGCCGGGATTGTGGAAGCGCCACTCGTATACCGAGCGGATCACGCGCAGCACCTCGGCGATATCCAGCAGCTCCCTGAGGCTCAGCATGCTCCCCGCCGCCGCGCGGCTGAGGGAGGAATGCACGTTTTTGATCCCGCCGAAGCTGGGCGCGCCCTGCTTTGCCATCAGCGCGTGGGCGGCGCTCGTCTGGTTTATGAGCGCGTTCGCCTCAACGAGCGTGGAGACCGGCTCCAGCGTTCGGGCCAGCTCCTTCGCGTCCGCAACGCTGCAGTAGGAAGCGAGCAGCTCAAGCACTTTATCTAATTCCAATGCTTTATGGTGACGGTTTAACATAATTTCTTTTAATCTTCAGTTTATTTGAGAGTGTTGCGTGTTGAGTTTTGAGTGTTGTGCGTCGGTGTTTACTGTCCGTCCGTAAACGTAACAGTATCTGCCCACGCGTCAAACTGCGCGTACATCGATTCTATATTCTCAACTTTCGAGGTAAACTGGACGATCCAGAAGGCGTCCCCGGTACGGTAGGTATAGGCGCGGAAATCGAACGTCTCGCCTTCGTTCGTACCCTGATAATCGTAATAGGGGATGCCGGAAGCCGTATGCTGCATTTTTGTATCAAGCTGATTTGCGCTGATCACAAGCTCGGTATATTGATCCAGAGTAAAGGTTTCAAGATCCTCAAGGGTAGAAAACGGCTCCTTAATTATGAACACCGCCTCATCCGAGCTGCCATAGCACAGCTGAAAGCCTTCGCCTTCAAACGGAACGAAATCGGACATCAGTGTAATGGACATCCCCTTGTCGGTAAAGGTTTTTTCTTTGGGTGCTGCTCCGTGATACGAAATTACGAATCCGACCGCGAAGCCGACCAATATGGCGCAGATCAGTACGATCCAGCCGATCTTTTTGCCGCGCTTGCGCTGCTGCAGAGCGGATTCGCTGTTGTTATCGGCAAAGCGGAACGCGTTCCCGCGCGAGGGCTCATAGCAGTTGCGGCCTGAAAGGGAGATATCCTCCGCGCCCGCAGGAAGCTCGTAGACCTCGTTGCAGTATTCCTTGGAAACGGTATCCGCGATCACATAGATCCGACGCGCGTCCTCTTCGATTTCAAAGGTCTGCCGTTCTCCGTTTTTCAGATCGCCCAGCTTTCGGCAAGGCGTTCCGCTGATCGTCAATTCGACGGAGGCAGGATCCTCAATATAAACTTTCATTTTTGCGAGGGAACCCACAAAGGACTTTTCCCGCAATATTGTAAGGTTTCTCATATCTTTCTTCTCCTTGCGCAAAACGCGGCGCCTCGAAGCGCGATATATCTCGCTTCGCTCGATGCGATATATTTGCTTCGCAAATGCGATATACGCTTCACGATGTTCGCGTGCGATATGATATGCATTCCTTTTCACGTGCCGCAGGCACATATCGCGCCGAAGGCATATCGCATCCCGCAGGGATATATCGCGCATTCCGGCAGGAATGCATATCGCTGTCGGGCGAAGCCCGACTCAGATCTCGGTCCCGCCGAACGGCCGGATCGCCAGCACGTAGCACGCGCCCTCGCCGAACAGCGCTTCGAGACGGCGCTTGTATTCGTCCAGCAGATCATAGGGCACAAAGGCCTGGATCGTACCGGCAAAGCCGCCGCCGTGCACGCGCCACGCGCCGCGGCCCTTCAGCACCGATTCGCTCACGGCGAGCGCCAGCGCCACCGGCTGGCTCTGCGGCTGCGACGAGGCGAACACGTTCTGGTTATAGGTGTAAGAGGAGAGGCCGGATTCGATGGTGAGGACCTTGAAGGTATCGAAGTCGCCCTCGTTCAGGGCCTTTGCCTCGGCCTCCACGCGGCGGTTCTCGTTGTAGAAATGGATGGCTCTGAGCGCCGGGCGCTCGCCCAGCTTGTCGCGCACCAGCGCGAGGTTGTCCATGACCTCTTTTTCGTCCGTCTCTCTGAGGCAGGTCTTGCCGAACAGCCCGGCAACGGCCTCCATCTCGCGGCGAATCGAGGCGTATTCGTCGGTGAGGTCCGCGTGGTCGGCGCGGGTATCCACGATGCACAGCGCGTGCCCGCAGGATGCGAAGTCGAAAGAAACGGGCGTGATCACCGGCGCGCCGGTCTTCTCAAAATCGATCTCCACAAAGCCGCCCACGCTGCACGCCATCTGGTCCATCAGGCCGCAGGGCTTGCCGAAGAACTCGTTTTCGGCGTACTGCGCCACCTCGGCGATCGTGACGGGGCTGATCTTTCCGTCGTTATACAGGTAGTTCAGCAGCGTGCCCACCAGCACCTCGTAAGAGGCGGAGGAGCTCATGCCGGAGCCCTTGAGCACGTTGTTCACGGTTACGGCGTTCAGTCCGCCGATCTTATACCCGAGCTGCACGAAACGCGCCGCCACGCCGCGCACCAGCGCCGCGGATTTGTCTCTTTCCTTCTCCTGCGGGGTAAGCACGGCAACGTCGATGAAATCGCCGGGGTATTTATCGCTCTTTACGCTGATGATACCGTTATCGGTCTTCTCGGCGCAGGCGACGGCGTCCAGATTGATGGCGGCGGCGATCACCTTGCCGTGGTTGTGGTCCGTATGGTTGCCGCACACCTCGGTGCGCCCGGGGGCGGAGAAGAAGCGGATATCTTTGTCTTCGCCGAACTGCTTGCGGTAAAGCTCTGTCAGATACAGAAAGCGCGCGCGGGCGGCGGGGATATCGTCGTAAAGGCGGGCAAAACGTGCGTCCAGCGCGCCGGAGGAGATCATTTCTGCGGTTTGGGTGAGATTACTCATTTTCTGCATTTCCTTTCATTTTTGCTGCTTTCGCCGCTTTATTCTTTTTTGAAAATCTGAAGGTGAGGCCCATGATCGCCTGCATCAAAAAGAACGAGATGCCGCTGATCACAAACAGCACGATCAGCGGGATATAGAACCTGCCCGAAAGCGGATCGTACACGTTGTTGCCGATGAAGGTATAAGAGATCAGCTTGTAGCTGTAGGCCGCCATGGAGATGATAAAGTATTTCAGAAACGGATACTCGAACGCGCCGTAGAGCTGGCTGACCGTGTTGATGGGAAAGATGGGTACGAACCGCAGCGCGAACAGCACCCACGGGTCCGATTTGCCCTCGGTGGTGAACGCCCGGTCGATGGCGGGGTGCCGGTGCAGCGCCTTGTTCATCCAGCCCTCGCCCATCTGGATGCCCGTATAATATCGGAAAGCGAACGTAAACGCCATACCCACCGCGTCGATGATCAGCGCGTACCGCGCCGGGAATACCATACCGGTGATGATGAAAATGGCGGGGTAGGGGTAAATGGGCGTGAGGCTGCGCAGGATATACAAAAGAAAGATCACGATCACGATCAGCCACCGGCTGCCGAGCGCCGCCACCACGTTTTCAAAGTTACTAATGATATCCAGATACTGCCGGTATTTTTCCTGCACGCTGTCGATCTGCATCACGATCACAATGGCAAGCAGAGCCGCCGCCGTGATAAAGCTTATCACGCCGAGCAGCCGGAACAGCCGGATCAGGATCTTAGGATCTTCGCTTCTTTTTGCAGCCAAACCGATAAACGCTCCCGCAAATCATAAAAATTCATTTTATTATACAATATTATTTGTATAAGGTCAAGAGTTTCATATCCGGGTATCCTGCTCTTTTTTTTCTTTTGTGCCTTCTGCACGTTCCATATTTGTGCAGTCTGCACAATTTCCGTACTGAAAAATATATTTGACTAATCTATTTTTATCATATATAATATAAAGTACCGAAATTTTTACATGAAATGAGGAAAAACGTATGGGTAAACCGGCCGCGCATTCCAATGTGGCAACCTACACAAGAAAGGAGCTCATAGGGT
>JAFRSZ010000323.1 GCA_017439205.1 Clostridia bacterium | reverse complement strand
CGTATACAATAAAAACGAACTAACTGAAAGGACGTTTGCCCTATGGAGAAGAGAGTTTATCTGATCGGTTCGGCGCATCTGGATCCCATCTGGCTGTGGCGCTGGCAGGAGGGCTGCGGCGAAGTTCTGCAAACCTTCCGCAGCGCGCTGGACCGCCTGAACGAATATGAAGATTTCATTTTTACCTGCTCTTCCGCCGCGTATTATCAGTGGGTGGAGCAGATCGCGCCGGATATGTTTGAAGAGATCAGGGCCCGCGTGAAAGAGGGGCGCTGGGTGCCGGTGAACGGCTGGTGGGTGCAGCCGGATTGCAACATCCCCTCCGGTGAGAGCTTCGCCCGGCAGGCGCTGTATTCGCAGCTTTATTACTATGAAAAATTCGGCAGGATCTGCAAAACCGGCTATAACGTGGATTCCTTCGGCCATAACGCCAACATTCCGCAGCTTCTGAAACAGGGCGGTATGGACGCTTACGTGATGATGCGCCCGCAGCCGTGCGAAAACGCGGCGATCCCCGATATTTACCTCTGGCGCAGCCCCGACGGCACCGCGCTGCCCACCTTCAAGATCCCGGAGAGCTACACCGCCAGCGGGCAGGAGAGCATCAACGCCCGCCTTGCCGACGCCGAGCGCAATTCTGAAAAATACGACCTCGGCGTGATGCTGTTTTACGGCGTGGGCAACCACGGCGGCGGCCCCACCCGCGGCGATATCGAGTATATGCGCGCGCTGCAGGCAGGCGGCAAATGCATACTGTTTTCTTCCCCGGACGCGTATTTCGCCGAGCTGCAGGCAGAAAAGGACCGTCTGCCCGTTTGGACGGACGACCTGCAGCACCACGCCAGCGGCTGTTACAGCGCCACTTCTCTGGTGAAGGCCCTGAACCGCCGGGCGGAGAATTCGCTTTACGCCGCCGAGGCCTTTTCAACGGTCGCCTGTGAAACCGCGGGCATGACGCCCAAAACAGAAAGCTTCAAAGAGGCGTGGCGCGACGTTTGCTTCAACCAGTTCCACGATATCCTGTGCGGCTGTTCCATCATGGAGGCGTATTCCGACGTGCGCGATTCCTTCGGCCACGCCCAGACGGTTGCCGACCGGCACCTGAACGAGGCGGTTCTGCGTCTTGCCCGCAAGGTGGATACCTGGGTGGACGGTGTCAGCGACCCCGTGAGCGAGGTCCGCAATCAGGATGCCGGGCGCTTTGACCGCCCCGTGATCGTGTTCAACCCGCTCTCGTTCCCTGTGGAAGTGCCCGTGCGTACCTACGGCGCGTCCAAATATGTGAAGAACGCGGCAGGGGAGTATGTCCCCGCACAGAACGTGCGCGCCTCCCGCAGCAACGATTCCCACGCCGATACCGTATTCACGGCGCGGCTGCCTGCCCTCGGCTACGGCACCTTCTGGATGAAATGGGAGGGCAGCTTTATCCCGCCCGAGATCTCTCCCGCATCCGACGTGAAAGCGCAGGGGTTCGCCATGGAAAACGCGCATCTGAGCGTGCGCTTCGACCCCGCCACCGGTTTTATCACTTCTTTGCTGAACAAAGACGAAGGCTTTGATTACGCCTCGCCCGAAAAGCCCGTCGCCGTGCCCACGGTGATCGACGATCACAAAACCGACACCTGGGCGCACAACGTGTTCACGTTCCATAACATCAAGGGCGTGATGGCGCTCCAAAACATCGAGCTGGTGGAATCCGGCCCCGTGCGCGCCGTGGTGCGCACCCGCCACGCCTTCGGCAATTCGTATCTTGTGCAGGATTTCATCCTCGGCGCGGGGCAGAAGACGCTGCGCGTCAAATGCAAGGCCGACTGGCAGGAACAATTCACGCTGCTCAAAATGAGCTTCCCGGTGGGCGGCGGCGATCCGGTAAACACCTACGAGATCCCCGGCAGCGCGATCACGCGCCCCGCCAACGGCGAAGAGGAGCCCGCGGGCAAATGGGGCGCGGTCAGCTTTGCCGAAAACGGCCGCCATACCCTCGCCGTGGTGAACGACAGCAAGTACAGCTACGACTGCCCGGGGAACGACTTCCGTATCACGCTGCTTCGCAATGTGATCTTTGCCGACCATTATTCGCACCGTCCGCCCGCGGAATTCAACTTTACGGACGAGGGCATGCAGCGATTTGAATACGGCGTTGTTCTGCAAAAAGGCGATCCCGATACCGCCGCGCTCACGAAAGAGGCGCTGCAGTTCAATATCCGCCCCGTGTGCGTGCCCGAGAGCTTCCACAAGGGCAGTGAGCCGCAGACGAAGGGATTTATTGAGATCGACTGCGATAACGTGGCCGTTACCGCCCTGAAGCACTGCGAAGACGGTTCCGGCGACCTGATCCTGCGCGTATACGAGACCGCCGGGCGCGATACAAAGGCGAACGTTTCGCTGTTCGGCGGCAAATACGCGTTCACCGCCGAAGTGGGGCGCCGGCAGATCAAAACCTTCCGCATCGGCCCCGACGGCGTAAAAGAAACCGACTTCCTCGAGGATCTCGTATAAGGAGAAAACATGAAAGAATTTGACCTGAAGAATTACCGTATTTCCGAGCTGCAGTTCGTAAACAAGCTCGACCGTCCCGCGAAGCTGGAGCTGAACTATCAGTATTCCTACAACGTGGGTTATTCCGAACACAACACCTGTCGCGGCGAATTCAAGGCCGTGATCGCAGATAAAAAGATGGGCGATAAATTCTCGATCACCATCTGCGTGGTGGGCGTGTTCACCACCGCGCAGGGCGTGGCAAAGGAAGTGCTGCACGTCAAAACCTACGACGCGCTCTTCCCGTATGTGAAAGCGCTGGTCTCCACCGTGACCGCGGGCGCCGGCATCCCGCCCGTGTATATCCCGTATATCGATATCTCAGATAAAAGCATTTACCGCGTTGAAATGCCCCGTCCGCCCAAGCCCGAAGAATGAAAAAGAAAGACGTATTCCTTATTCTGCTGCGCGCCGCCGTTGCGATGGCGCTTTTCGCCGTTGCGATCGTAAACTACGATAAGCTCTCGAACCTCGATATCCGCGAAGTGGTGAGCTTTACCGACAGCGTCCCTCTGATGTGCGCGGTGATTCTGGCGGTCTATGTGGTAAAGGCGCTGGTGTTCGTGCTGCCCGCCTCTGTGATCTACGTGGCGGTGGGCACGATCCTGCCGCCGTGGCTGGCGGTGTGCGTGAACCTTGCGGGCATATTTCTTGAAGTAACCGTAACGTATCTGCTCGGCCGGTTCCTGGGCAAGGACGCCGTTTACCGTTTGCTCTCCAAAAACGAAAAGGGCAAGGCGCTGCTCGAGAAGAATCCCGGCGGCAAGGCGGGGGTGATCGCAGGTATCCGGGCGGTGCCCGCTTTTCCCATTGACGCCATCAGCCTGTTCTACGGGGCGTCGGGCGTCGCTTATCCGAAATATGCCGCGCTTTCGGTGCTCGGTATCAGCTGGCGCGTGATCCTGTTCACGCTCCTGGGCGACGCGGTGTTCGCGTGGATCCCGATGGATAAGATCATTCTGGCAGTGATCGTATGCATTCCCATCGGCGTGGGCGTATATCTGATCAAAAAATTCGTGTTTGACCGCAAAAAAATACAGGAGGAAGAGAAACAATGAAACTGACCGTGATCGGCGGGGGCGGCGTACGCTCTATGTTTCTAGCAAAGAGCATCGCGCAGCGCGCCCGTGAACTGGATATAGATAAACTGGTGTTTATGGATAACGACCCCGAAAAGCTCCGGGTGTTCGGCGGCATGGCGGCAAAGGTGAGCAAGCTTCTTGAACCGCGGCTGAAATTCACCTGTACCACCGACGCGGCGGACGCCCTGATCAGTGCGGATTACGTGATCACCACGATCCGCGTGGGCGGCGACGACATGCGCGTGAAGGACGAGCGCATCGCTCTCGGCATGGGCGTGCTGGGGCAGGAGACCACCGGCGCGGCGGGCTTTTCGTTCGCCATGCGCAGCATCCCCGCGCTGATCGGCTACTGCGACCTTGCCCGCAAATACAGCAAACCCAACGTAAAGGTGTTCAATTTCACCAACCCGGCGGGGCTGGTATCGCAGGCGCTGCGCGACGCGGGCTATGATTTTACCTACGGCATCTGCGACGCGCCCTCCGGTATGCTGCGCGCCTTCGCGGATATGCTGCACGTGGAGCCGGGCCGCGTCAAGGGCGAGATCTACGGTCTCAACCACCTCTCGTTTTTCAACAGGATCGAGCTGGACGGCAAAAACATCCTGCCGCAGCTGGTGGAGAGCGACGCCGCTTACAGGCAGACGGACCTGCGCTATTTCTCAAAAGAGCTTCTTTGCCGCAAGCAGTTCATCCCCAACGAGTACCTTTATTATTTCTTCTCGTCCGAAAAGGCGCTCGCCAACATCCTGCGCGCCGAGGAGACCCGCGGCGAGCAGATCGCCCGCATCAACAAAGAGATGATGGCTGCGCTCAGCGGCAGGGACGTTGAAAACGAGTTCGACGACTGCCTGAAGATCTTTGAGCATTACTACGGCCTGCGCGAGAATTCGTACATGGCGAGCGAGACCGGCATCTCCCGCGGCACCGAGTGGCGTTTCAACCCCTTCTCGAAAGACGCGGGCGGCTACGCGGGCGTGGCGCTCAACTATATGGAGATCATCCGCTCCGGCAGAAAGGGCAGCATGATCCTCTGCACCGAAAACGGCGGCGCGATCCCGGGGCTTCGGGATACCGATATTGTCGAGGCCACCTGCGACGTTACGCCGGAAGGCTGCACGCCCCACCGGTTCACCGATTTCGACGACGACGCGCTGGAGCTTATCCGCCGCGTAAAGCACTACGAGCGCAAGGGGGCGCGGGCCATTCTCAGCAAAGACCGCGCCATGGCGGTGGACGCGCTCTCGATGCACCCGCTGGTGAATTCCTACACGCTGGGCGAGGCCCTCGCGGACGCCTACATCGCCCACAACGCGGAATTCTCCCCCGATTGGAAATAATACGGGCTTGCCGAAGAAGCCGGGCTTTTGATGCGCCCGGCCTCTTTTTTGTTTATTTATACGTAAAAATTTGAATAATTTTGCAAATTATTGTAATTTTATTCATTGATTTTTTGATTCTCATTTGGTACAATATGTATTATTCAAAATCAATCACGGGGTGACAGAACGTATGAAAACAAGCGAGGTAGTCGTTTTTATCATCTATCTGGTCTTCATGGTAGGTATCGGCGTTTAATTTTTCTGGAAATACCCCAACGGCGGCGAAAATACCTATTTTATGGGCGGCAGAAAAATGGGCGCATGGGTAACGGCGCTTTCCGCCGGTGCCTCCGATATGAGCGCCTGGGTTCTGATGGGGCTGCCCACGGCAGTCTACGCTCTCGGTATGGGGCAGGTGTGGATCTCCATCGGTCTTGCTTTGGGCTACGCTTTAAGCTGGATCTTCGAGGCGCCCCGTCTGCGTAAATTCTCGATCGTTGCGAACGACAGCATCACGATCCCGCAGTTCCTGAGCAACCGCTTCCTATCGAAAAACAAGGCGCTGCAGATCATCTGCGCGGTCGTATTCCTGTTTGCTTACACGATCTACGCCGCTTCCTCCGTCAAGGCCTGCGGTACGCTGTTCAACACCGTGATCGGCATGGATGAGAAGATCGCCATGTATCTTGCGGCGCTGATCATCGTGGGCTATACCTTCCTCGGCGGCTTCTCCGCAGTGTGCTGGACGGACTTCTTCCAGGGCCTGCTGATCCTGGGCTCCATGTTCATCGCCCCGATCTTCGCGGCGTTTATGCTCGATAAATCTGCCGCCGCCGCGCTGCCGGACGGGTATTTCAAGCTGTTCACCTCATGGCAGGATATCATTTCCGGCCTTGCGTGGGGCCTCGGTTATTTCGGCATGCCGCACATCATCATCCGGTTCATGTCGCTCAAGAGCCAGAAGGAGCTGAAGAAGAGCGCAAAGATCGGTATCACCTGGACGGTTCTGATCCTTTTCTTCGCGGCGTTCATCGGCGTGATCGGCAGGCGTTTCCTCGGCATGGACGAGACCGTTTCAGGCAGTTCCACCGTTTTTATCGAAATGGTACGCAAGATCTTCCCCGGCGTGATCTCCGGTATACTGCTTTCCGCGGTGCTGGCGGCTTCGATGAGCACGGCGGACAGCCAGCTCCTGGCGGCGTCCTCCGCTTTCGCAAGCGACGTGTATAAGCCTGTGTTCCGAAAGAACAAATCCGGTGACAAAGAGATGCTCTGGGTCGGCAGGCTTGTGGTGCTTGCGGTCGCAGGTGCGGCGCTGGCCATTGCCGCCAGCCCGAACTCCGGTTCCATTATGGACCTGGTATCCAACGCGTGGGGTATCTTCGGCGCGGCGTTCGGACCCGCCATCCTGCTCAGCCTGTTCTGGAAACGCTTTCATTTCGCGGGCGCTGTGGCAGGGATCGTTGTCGGCGCGGCGGTGGACATCGCATGGCTTTACCTCTTTAATTCCGGCGATAAATCCGTGATTTTTAACATCGGCGTTTATGAGCTGGCTCCCGGCTTCGCCGCAGGTCTGATCGCGGCGGTTATCGTTACGCTGATTTGCAGAAAGCCATCCGCGGAAGTGGAGGCGCTCTACGATCGGGCAATGGCCTACGTCGACGACGCGGAATAAAAAAATTCATTTTTCCCCCCCCGCCTGCAGGGTACGTTTTCTGCAGACGGGGTCGTTTGTTTGTATCACAAAAAAACTGAAGTTCGTAAAGTTTTTTAAAAAACCATTAACAAAACATAAAAGATATAGTATAATCATTTTTTAGAAAATGTTCGACCGCGGCCTTCAATACGGAATAAAGGAGAAAAAGCGATGTTTCAGAATACTTTCGGCAACGTGACCATCCAGATGGTGAAAGCCGCCAAGCGGGGGCTGTGCCTGATGGCTTCCTTTGGAAATCAGCGTATCCTTTTCGATTTCGTCGGTTCAGATCCCGTTCAGGTGCCCGACGGAACCAACGCCTATCTGTTCGGCAACAAGCTGATCCTCGTTACGCGCCGGTCCGATATGCAGGACGCAGAGAAGGAAACGGTAAAGCACGGCTCGCTGACGTTGGCGCTGTATCCCGGCGAATGCATCCAGATGAGCCTGAAGGTGGAAGAAAACTGGAACAACGTTACGCTCACTCTTCCGCATTGTGTAACCGGCCTGAACGACGAAAACGCCCCGGTGGACGAGGTGATCTTTCTGTTCGGCGACACGCACGACGAAAACTTCCTGATCAGCCGAAGCGTGAGCCTTCCGCCCTTTATTCAGAAGGCTCTGCAGAAGGCGAACGCCGATACGTTCCGTCTGATGCCGATGGACGGGGAGATCCAGGCGCTGAGCCGAGAAGCCGCCGCGGATCCGGCGCGTGATTTCTGCAGCTGTTTTTACAGAGCCTGCATGGAGAAAACGAAGATCTACGCAGAGGCGGCGCGCGCGCTCGATCCCGCGAACGTTCCCGACGGTGTCTATATTGAGATCGACGGCAACGATATCATAAAGAATATCTATAAAAATGAGATACCGGAACCGCAGCCGGAACCCGCTCCCGCTCCCGGGTATGAGCCCGAACCCGCGTATGAGTCCGCTCCCGCTCCCGGGTATGAGCCCGAACCCGCGTATGAGTCCGCTCCCGCTCCCGGGTATGAGCCCGAACCCGCGTATGAGCCTGCTCCCACGCCCGGGTACGAATCTGAGCCCGCTCCGGCATACGAGTCCGAACCCGCGTATGAGTCCGCTCCCGCTCCCGGGTATGAGCCCGAACCCGCGTATGAGCCTGCTCCCACGCCCGGGTACGAACCTGTTCCCTCTCCCGGGTACGTGCCTGAACCCGCCCCGGCTTACGAGCCCGAACCCGCCTCCGAAATGAGCGACGACGTTAAAATGTATCTCTCTCTCGCAGAGCAGGGCGTGCCCGAGGCTCTGTATAACATGGGCGTATGCTGTGAGAAAGGCGACGGGATCGCGCAGGATCCCGCACAGGCGGTCGCGTGGTATGAAAAAGCCGCGCAGCTCGGCTTTGCGAAAGCGCAGTATAATCTCGGCGTATGCAAGTATACCGGCTTCGGCGCCGAAGCGGACGCCTCGGCTGCCGCGGAGCTGTTCCGTGCCGCGGCCGAAGCGGGGGATATGTACGCGCAGTATAACTACGGCGTCTGCCTCTTTAACGGGGACGGGACCCCCGCAGATCTGCCCGCCGCAGCGCAATGGCTGCAGAAAGCCGCCGCGCAGGGGCATGCCGGCGCGATAAAGGTCCTTTCGGAGATAAACGGGTAAAACCGACGTTCAGGAGATCGATCATGAAGAAAAAAGCATTGCCGATTCCGGTGTCGGCGATTTTTGCCGCGCTCGCTCTGCTTGCAGGGTGCGCGCTGAATACAGGTCCGGCGCAGCCCGCTTCTACCGCGGCGACGTCCGGCGACCACGCCGTGCAGCAGGCAGACGAAACGTCTGAAGATCGCACCGACGCGTCCGCGCATTCGCAGACGGCTATGGGATTTGAGGTCAAAAAAGAGTTTTCCGTCGGTACCGCGTTCGATCCGCTTTCCGAAGCGGCGCAGGATGCGGTCCCCGCGGAGTTCCTCCTGTGCGAGGGCGGCTTTATATATGAGGATGAAAACGGCCTTTACGGTATTATATCCCCCGATTTCCGGCACGATACCGGGGCGGTCTACGCACAGGCGCAGCCGCGCGGCGAGCTTTTTATGGTAACGGCGGACGGCTCCGTTTACGCCGAAACGCCGGAATCTCTGAACCGGTTTTCGCTGGTCACGGCGCAGGGCGAAGAGCTTCTGAGCGCGCAGTATGCCGATTTTTATGTTACGGGCAATTTCGTTGCGGCGATGAAAGCCGCCGAACGCGCATCCCGGTCTGGCGGCGCGCTGCTCACCTATACGAATCTGCAGTTTCTCGCGCCCGAAGCGCGTGAGGATACCAAAGAGAGCGCCGTTTATTTTCAGGGGGAATGGCAGGTTTACGACCTGCTTACGATGATGCCGGTGGCGCAGGCGTCCGGCGCCGCGCCGGGAAAATGGGCTGCCTGCGGCAAATTTATCGGCTGGACCGACGCCCGCGGCAGATCTCACGCGGCAACGGCGCTCGGCGGTACGCTGCCGGAGGGCGCTCAGCTGCTGGACAGCGGCGATTATTCGCTTACCGAAAACACGATCGCCACCGTATATAACGCAGATGGAGAGAAGCTGTTTTCTTACGACCCGCAGGATTATATGCTGAAATACGCGTCTGCGTACGGCGTTTACTGCTGCGTGAGCAATACGCAGAACGACAACCGCGCCTACAGCTTTTTCCTCCTTGATGAAAACGGCGTGCGTCTGCCGGGCACTTACGAGAGCAAAACGGCGAACGTCTCGTTCGTTATGTACGGAAAATACCTGTATACCGACGCGCGTCTTTATTATAACGGCAAGCTGCTCGGCAGCGGGCGCGGCGCCGTCGGCGGCTGGCTGGATACGGATCTCGGGCGCGGCGCGTATATCTGCAGCGAAGGAAAAAACGATGAGGGTGTGAAATGCCGCACGTACGTGTATTACGACGCCGACGGGGCGTTTATCGCCGAGGCGGAGGATCCGTTGGCCGATCTGCGTATCGACGGCTTCTTTATCCCGGTGGATGAGGATGATACATCCGCGGTATACGTCTTTCAAACGGGCGAATGCGTGCCCGTGGTTTCAAAGGTGGGAGACTGGTTCGCATGCGTCCCCGGCGAAAAGGAAGGGGCGTGCGGCCTCATTGATATTCTCACCGGCGAAACGCTGCTTACGGGATATGAAGCTTATATGTATTTCGGCACGGCTGCAGGCCCGGAGGGCCGCGTGCCCGTGGTCTGCGCTTTCAGGGGTGGCACGGCGGACGTGTATACCGTAAACGGTTTCTGACGGAAAACAAAGAAAGCGCAGGATAGGATTTACTTCAAATTGGAATTTATCGGGCGGTGCACGCCAATGAAAAATTAAAAAATAACAATTAACAATTGATGAGGGCTCCGCCCTTACCCGATTATACTTATCGGATAAGCAGGTTTCTCCTTTTTCCGTAAAACCTTTTCTATATAATCAAAACGCGTAAGCGTTTTCCGAAATTGTTAATTGTTAATCGTTAATTGTTAATCGGTCAGAGCGATAAACTGTAATTTGAATGACTGATTCTCAAAAAGACGGATCCCCGAACGGAAAGGTTCAGGG
>JAFRSZ010000322.1 GCA_017439205.1 Clostridia bacterium | reverse complement strand
TGCACAGGCGGGCTACTATGATATTGCCCGTAAGTACAAGTCTCTGCACTCCTTATGATTGAACCGCCGTGTACCGAACGGTACGCACGGTGGTGTGAGAGGTCGGCTGCTCAACGAATGGGCAGCCTCCTACTCGATTTATGAAAACCTGTCGGTTTTGAGATCCGGAATAAAATCGAAATTGTCCGCGGCGTTGTACGTCGGCATTTCGGGCATGTCCGGTACGGGGGTCGGTACGAATTCGGCGCTGTTTGCGGTGGGGGAGTTCCCGGCAAGGCGGGGATCCGTGTTTACAGAATTCTTTTTCTTTTTGTTCTTGCTCATTTATATCACCCGATCACAGTATGTGCGATCCGTGTGATATTATACGCCCAAAAACAGATTTCTTGTGTTCTGCGTGCACGTGTCGATCAGCGTCTGCGCCGGTACGCCGCGAATGTCGGCGATAAACTGCGCTGTGAAGGCGATCAGCGAAGAATCGTTGCGCTTCCCTCGGTAGGGGACCGGCGCCATATACGGGCAGTCGGTTTCCAGCAGCAGGCGGTCGGCAGGCACTTCTTTTGCAACCTCAACGCCCTTTTTCGCGTTTTTGAAGGTCACCGCGCCGCCGAGACCGATATAAAGCCCCATGCCGACGGCTTCCCGCATGGTCTCAACGCTGCCCGAGTAGCAGTGCAGCACGCCTGCCGGGCGGTATTTGCGCAGAAGCTCCATCGTAGGGCCGTGCGCATCTCTGTCGTGAATGATAACGGGTTTGTGCATCTTTACGGCAAGCTGCAGCTGCGCTTCAAAAAAGCGGTACTGTACGTCGCGCGGGGGGTCGGGCCAGTAAAAGTCGAGACCGATCTCTCCGACGGCCACACACTGTTCGTGGGTCAGAAGCGCTGCGATCTCATCCAGCGCTTCCATGGGAGTGTCGCCGCAGTCTTCCGGGTGGATGCCCGCGGCAAACCAGACGTGTTTATATCTCTCGGCAAGATCTCTGCTTTCTTCGGACGTCAAAACGTCGGTGCCGCAGTTGATCACGCCGCAGACGCCTTTTTCGGGCAACGCGCAAAGAACGCTTTCCCGGTCTTCGGCAAAGCGTTCGTCGTTGTAATGCGCGTGGGAATCAAAGATATTATACAGCATGTTATCTGATTTTCGCGCCCGCGGGGATGCTGTCGTCAAGGAAGATCACCTTTACGTCGTCTGCGCCGCAGTCCGCCGCAAGGATCATGCCCTGGCTCTCAACGCCGCACAGCACGGCGGGCTTCAGGTTGGAAACAAGCACGACCTTCCTGCCGATCAGATCGTCCGGCGTATACCATTTGGCGATGCCGGAAGCCACCGTTCTGGCTTTCACGCCGTCGTCCAGCGTGAGCTTCAGAAGCTTCTTTGCCTTCTTCACGGGTTCGCAGGCAGTGATCAGCGCCGCGCGCAGGTCAACCTTTGCAAAATCCTCAATGCCGATCTTCGCAACGCCTTCGATCTCCTGTTTTCTCTGGGCTTCGGCGGCTTTCTTTTCCATGTCTGCGGCGATCTCCGCCAGAACGGCGGGAGCGTCGATGCGGTTGAAGAGCGGAACCGGGGCGTTCACTTTTGTGCCGATGGCGTATCCGCCGAACGTGAACACGCTCTCGTAAGATACGTTGTCGGTATTGATCTGCGCAAAGATCTTCTGCGCGGTATCTGGGATGAAGGGCGAGAGCTCAACGGCAATGATGCGTATTGCCTCAAGCAGGTTGTACAGAACCGTAGAGAGCCTGTTCCGGTCCGCTTCGTTTTTGGCAAGCGCCCACGGAGCGGTCTCGTCGATATACTTGTTGCTGCGCTTCGCAACGTTCATCACGGCTTCAAGCGCGTCGGCGATCTTGAACTGGGCAAAGCCCTGCTCCAGCGCGGGCCGGGCCGCAAGCACGTCGGCAATGAAGCCGTCGTCAAGCTCGGTTTTCTCGGAGTTGCAGGGAAGAACCCCGTCAAAGTATTTGTTCACCATCGCAACGGTGCGATTCACAAGGTTGCCCAGCGTGTTCGCGAGGTCTGAATTGTACCGCTCGATCATCGTTTCGTAAGAGATCGAGCCGTCGGTGGCGTGGGGCATCTCAGAGAGCAGGTAATAGCGCACCGCGTCCACGCCGAAACGCTCCACAAGCTCGTCCGCGTAGATCACGTTGCCCTTGGATTTGCTCATCTTATCGGCGCCGAACAGCAGCCACGGGTGGCCGTAAACCTGCTTGGGAAGCGGCTCGCCGAGCGCCATCAGCATGATGGGCCAGTAGATGGTATGGAAACGTACGATATCCTTGCCGATGATGTGCACGTCCGCCGGCCAGTATTTCTTGTATTTTTCAGACGGGTTGTCCACGTCGTACCCGAGCGCGGTGATATAGTTGGAGAGCGCGTCGATCCATACGTAGATCACGTGCTTGTCGTCAAACGTGACGGGGATGCCCCATTTGAAGGAGGTGCGCGATACGCACAGATCCTGCAGGCCGGGACGGATGAAGTTGTTGAGCATCTCTTTTTTGCGGCTTTCGGGATAGATGAAATCCGGGTTGTTCTCGATGTATTCCTCAAGCCGTTTCTGGTATTTGGAAAGCTTGAAGAAATACGCCTCTTCCTTCGCGTATTTCACCGGCCTGCCGCAGTCGGGGCATTTGCCGTCCACAAGCTGGGAATCGGTGAAGAAGCTCTCGCAGGGGACGCAGTAATTGCCTTCATACGCGCCCTTGTAGATATCGCCCTGATCGTACAGCTTCTTGAAGATCTTCTGTACGGCTTTTTCGTGATAATCGTCCGTGGTGCGGATGAAGTGGTCGTAGGTGGTGTTGAGCAGGTCGCAGATCCTGCGGATCTCGGCGGATACCTTGTCTACGTATTCTTTGGGCGTTACGCCGGCGGCTTTTGCGTATTCCTCGATTTTCTGGCCGTGCTCGTCCGTGCCGGTGCAGAAGAATACGTCGTAGCCCTGCAGACGTTTGAAGCGGGCGATGGCGTCCGTGAGCACGATCTCGTAGGAATTGCCGATATGGGGTTTGCGCGAGGTATACGCGATCGCCGTAGTAATATAATACTTGCCTTTATCCATATTGAATGAACTCCTCGGTTTGTTTTTATTTTTATAGTATACACTTAACATATCAGAAATTCAAGAGTTTTGCTTTACAAAAACAGATTTACGTGCTAAAATATCAAAAAAACACAGTTACGGTAATTTTTTATGGCATACGATTTCGGGTTCGCAAAAATATACGATAAGTTTACCGACGCATCCGACGTGCGCGCACGCGCGGATTTCATAACGGAAGCCCTTCGCAGATATGGCGTTGTGGAGGGTATTCTTCTGGATCTCGCCTGCGGTACGGGGCGGCTGAGCGAGGCGTTCATCCTCGCCGGTTACGACGTGATTTCTGTGGATTATTCCTCGGAAATGCTGCAGGCCGCAAGAGAACGGCTGCTCAAATACGGCGCCAAGGCTCTTATGCTGCAGCAGGACATGCGCGAGCTCGATCTGTTCGGTACGGTCAGGGCGGCGGTCTGCAGTATGGACGGTGTAAACCATCTTCTCACCCCTGAAGACGTGCGGCGGGTTTTCGGCAAAGTGTCGCTGTTTACCGAGCCGGGCGGCGTGTTCATCTTTGACGTGAACACGGTGTATAAGCACCGGCAGGTCCTGGCGGACAATACCTTCGTGTATGAAGACGATACCGATTTTCTCGTATGGCAGAACGAATACTGCGCCGAGGACGATACGGTGCAGATGCTGCTCGATACGTTTTCCGTAAGGCAGGACGGCGCTTACGTTCGTTACAGCGATGAGATCACCGAGCGGGCGTATGAACTTGACGATATTGAAGAAATGCTGAAGGGCGCAGGTTTTTCCGAGGTATATCGGTTTGCGGACAGATCGTTTGAAGCTCCGCAAAAAGATGAAGAACGCGTCTATTTCGCAGCGGTAAGATAAGGGAGTGTTATTATGGCAAAAATTGTAAGAGCGTTATCCGACGACGGATCCGTGGTCGTGCTCGCCGAGGACGCAACGGATATCGCGGAAACCGCGCGGCAGATCCATGGGTGTTCGCGCGTATGTACAGCGGCGCTCGGGCGGTTGCTGACCGGCGCTTCGCTGATGGGCGTCATGCTCAAGAATACGGACGATTCCGTAACGCTGCGTGTCAACGGCGGCGGCGAGACCGGCGCGGTGATCGCGGCAGCGGACGCCGCGGGCAACGTAAAAGGATATATGATGGATCCCCATGTGGAGCTGCCGCTGAAGCCCAACGGCAAGCTGGACGTGGGTAAGGCCGTGGGAAAAGAAGGGAACATTACCGTAATAAAGGACGTCGGACTGAAGGAGCCTGCCATCGGGCAGGTGCCGCTGGTCTCCGGCGAGATCGCGGAGGACCTTACTTCTTACTTCGCGGTCAGCGAACAGATCCCTACGGTGTGTGCGCTCGGCGTACTGCTGGATACCGAGGGCAGGGTCGGCAAGGCCGGAGGATTTATTATCCAGCTTTTACCCACCGCCGACGATACCGTGATCGACCGTTTGGAAGAGGGCGTGCGTCATCTGCCGCCCGTTACCACGCTTCTGCGCGAGGGGCTCACTCCCGTTGAAATCTGCAGACGCGTTCTGCCCGATTTTACGGTGGAGGTTCTGGATGAATATGATGCTTCGTATCAGTGCGACTGCTCCCGTGCAAGAGTGGAGCGGGCCCTGATCAGCGCCGGCGCAGATGCTCTTCGTGAGATGGCGCAGGATGAAGTCACCGAAGTGAAGTGCCATTTCTGCCCCGCGGTATATCACTTTACCTCAAAAGAGATCCTTGAATTATTGAAGAAGGCAAAATAAACGCCGATTTCCCGAAACGGGTCTTCGGCAAAAAGTAAAATGAGCAGAAACCCGCGTTTCTGCCCGTTTTTTTATATCGTTTATTCCTGCGGCAGCAGCACCACGATACGCGCGTGGCGGTCGCAGATACGAAGCGCCAGTTCTTTTGCGGCGTGCAGCGCGGCGCCCGCGTCCTTCCCAACGGCAACGCTTTCGGTTTCCTGAAGGTCTTTGCAGGCCGTCAGCGCGTCGGCTTCGGCAACGCTTACGGCTTCATCGATCAGGCTGAGGTCGGTATCGTCCGGCAGCGCCGCGGGAAAGAAATCGGTGTTCGCGTCTGCTGCGGAGCTTACCGCAACTACTTTTATCGAAGGATTGTATGCTTTCAATACTTTTGCAAAAGGATCCAGCATGCCGCCGGACAGCGCCGGGGCCACAAACCAGTTGATCTTGCCGTAGCAGTCCCGCAGCATGGATGCGCCGATCGCAAGCATTTCGTTCGCCGGGGCGTTTTTCAATGCGGAGATCTTTACAAACTTTGCAGCGATCTCACCTGTTAAACGGTGTGCGGCTGCATAGCGCGTCAACGCCAGCATTGAGGTCTGATCGCTAAGCTGCGTGCTGTCGGAGGCGAGTCTGTTATCGGGATCAAGCCCGACGGCGAAGGTCGCGTTTTTCAGAATGCTTTTGATATCGATATTCATAAACGTACCTCCGTATCAGAGCTTGAATTCATCCGCGCTGAATTCCGGCAGCGGAGCGGGACGCTGCGGCACGCGTTTGAGCGGATCGTATACAAATTTCCTGCAGGAGCCTTCGGGCGACGCGATGCCTTTATATTTGCAAAGAAGCGTTTCGGCGTCCCCGGTGGTAATGCAGTGCAGGCAATAAGCGCATTTCGGCGGGATTTCAGCGCCCAGCTTATGATTGTTCATATATTTCGGCTCCTTTATTGTGATCTCCTTTGATATTTTATCATACCGTTGTTTTTTGTGCAAGAGATTACGTCATTTTTTTGCCTTTTACCGGTTTTTCCGAAATCACACTGAGCATGAAAACGGCGCACATCGTCAGCAATGCCGCGCAGGAGAGGTAACTGCCGCCGGTGACGCGGAAAACGGGTCGCGGCATGTTCGCCGCAGGCGCGGCGACCGGAAAAATGCGTTGAACGATCGTCTGAAAAGCAAACGCGGAAATTCCGCAGAATAATCTGCAAAGAAGGTATTTATATGCCGATACGCCCATCTCTTTCAGATCCGGCAGCAGCTGGAACATCAGGCACAACCCGCCGAAACTCATTGAAAAGGCGCACAGCGGGAAATTCCGGTCCGCCGTGCAGATCGCGACGGCGTTGGTCGTTTCAAATAATATCGAAACGGGTGATAACGCCGGGAGCCGTGCCGCGGGCGCGGTAAAAACCGCAAATGCGACGATCCATGCGCAGATATGCAACGTGCCTTCGCAGGCGTCCTCCACAGCGCAGACCAGAAGGTCCGGAAAATCCTTCGTTGCCGCGTCACGGCTATTCTCCGGCTCTCCGTATTGAAACGCTTTTCTGAAAAAAAACGAAAGAAGAAGGTTTGCGAACACGGCGGAGAAATAAAGAGAAACGCCGGTAAGCGTATTCCCTGCAAGCGATTTTCCCACAACGAGAATACTGAAGGGAAGCCCCGGGTTTACATTGAGCAGCGCGGCGCTCTGCGCCTGTTCTTGAGATAAAACACGCTGCCTGAACAGCGCGGCGGCGGATTTTACGCCTGCGGGATATCCGGCGGTCTGTCCCAGCAGAAAGCACGGGGCTGCGGCGTCGGGTGCGCCGGTGAGCAGCCGCAGCGGAAAAAATACGATTTTGCTTATCGGGGCGGGGATGCCCGTGCGGGATAAAAAAGAAGTTACGGCAAGCGCAGGGAAAAGCGTAGGTATCAATGTGCCGAAGCAAAGGGAGAGCGCATCGGAAGCGCTCTGCTTTACCGTGGAGTTCATTATGAACAGCATGGCCATCGCCGCGAGCGCGCCGAAGAATAACAGACTGTTTTTGACCGTTGAATAACACCGTTTCATGCTTAAATACTATGCGCTCCCGTTATATTTCATGCCGCGTTCTCATATCATATAACCGAACATAATGAGAGGCGGCTGCCTGTGAACGGGAACAAGCAAAGCAAAATACGGAAACTGACCGACGCGATCGGCAGGGACGTTTGTATCGATACCCTTGAGAGCTTCGGCCTTCATATGGATTCTGCGGGCGTTCTTACTGTAAAGGGCTGCTGCCGGGTGAGCCTCTGCGAAGACAGCCGTATCGTTCTTCATACGGAGCGGGGCCCGATCGGTATTCGGGGCGCTGCGCTGCAGATGCTTCTGTTTTCACCGCAGGAAACGCAGGTCGGCGGTAAGATCGAAACGATCGGTTTTACGGACGGAGAGATAAAAGATGGTCGCTGATATCCTGAAACGGTACCTGAAGGGCGAATACGGCTTTACCGTAAAAGGCGGTTTTTCGGACGATTTTCTGAAAGAGTGCGCCTTTGAGAAGGCGTCGCTGAGGAACGTTCTCGTGCAGGGAAACCGTGTGACCGGGCGTGTCAGCCGACGCGACCAGCAGGCCGTGGTCCGCGCAGCGGAACGTTCGGGTATGGAGATCGAAGGGGAAACGGAATTCGGATTGTTCTATACGCTTGAACGTTATAAAACGCGTATCGGTGTTCCTGTCGGGCTGGTGTTGGCCGTTCTGCTCCTGAACCTTCTGTCGTCCATGCTCTGGAGCGTTGAGGTAAAAGGGCTTCATACGGTCAATGAAGAGGATTTTATGCGCTTTCTTGCCGACGCAGACGTAGAAGAAGGGACGTTCCTTTTGCGGTTGGACTGCAATGAGATCGAAGAAATGATCGAACGCTTCAGCCCATATATCATGCGGGCTACGGTCAATCTTGTGGGGTGCAGGATGTATATCGACGTTCAGGAGCGGGAATTGCCGCAGGAGATCGACGGCATGGACCGGTACTGCAACGTGGTGGCTGCAAAGGACGGGGTAGTGCTGAAGGCCGATATCCTCGCGGGCGATGGAAACGTAAAGGCCGGGGACGTTTTGCAGAAGGGCGACCTGATCGCCGCAGGCGTCGTCGAACTGAAAAACGGCGGGGTTCGGTATCTTGAAGCAAAGGCGAATGTGATCGCTGAAACGGAGAGCGTTTTCTCCGCGGCTGTTGCGCTGCCCGCGCCGGTCAGGCGGCCCGAAAAGATACGGGACCGTTTTGCGGTGTGTTTATTTGGCGTTATATTTCCGCGTATGGATGCGGGTAAAGCGAACGTCGGCTGGCTGAGCTTGGGCGAAACGGTGCTGCCGGCGGGTATTTTGCGGCAGCGGAAAACGGAACTGTCGCAGTTGACGGAGGAGCTGCAGTATGCGCAGGCGCGTCTGCTGGCGCTGGACCGCGTTTCCGTTGCGGCTGTAAACGGCCTCGGCGGAAAAAAGGTACGGTCCTGCAGCGTAGTTTTTATCCATGAAGATCTGTTCCGCGTCGACGCACGGTTCAGGTGCGAGGAAGACGTCGCTCTGCAGCAATACTTTGAAGTGCTCAATTAATAAATATATCAAAAGAAATATATATTATTATTT
>JAFRSZ010000321.1 GCA_017439205.1 Clostridia bacterium | reverse complement strand
CGGTATGCACGCGCGAAAGCTCCGTACTGCAAACCGTACAATAAATAACGGTATCATAACCGCCCACAGAAGTACAGGTGGGTTCCACGCGGTTTTCGGTGATTTCATCGCCCGGCGTATGGGGCAGGGCGGGGATCTCGGTATGCACGCGCGAAAGCTCCGTACTGCAAACCGTACAATAAATAACGGTATCATAACCGCCAACAGAAGTACAGGTGGGTTCCACGCGGTTTTCGGTGATTTCATCGCCCGGCGTATGGGGCAGGGCGGGAATCTCGGTATGCTCGCGGCTGATCTCGGCCTCGCATACGGTGCAAAGGATCACGGTATCGTAGCCGCCGGGCGCGGCGCAGGTGGTCTCCACGCGGTTCTCCTCAAACGGTTCGCCGGGGGTGTGGGGCAACGCCGGGATCTCGGTGTGCTCGCGGCCGATCTCGTTCCCGCACACGGTACACAGAGTAACGGTGTCGTAGCCGCCGGGCGCGGCGCAGGTGGTCTCAACGCGGTTTTCTTCAAACGGTTCGCCGGGGGTGTGCGGCAGCATGGGGATGGTCTCGGGAGTGCGGGAAAGCTCCTCTTTGCAGACCTTGCAGTAAACCACCTTGTCGTAACTGCCCTCTACGGTGCAGGTGGGCTTTTTATAATGCTCCGTGATCGCCGCCGCGGGGGTATGCCCTTTGGCGGGGATGGCTACCGGGATCTCATCGCCGCACACGCATCGGTAGGCGATCTCACCCGGTTCGGTACAGGTGGCGGGCTTGATGCGTACGATCGCTTCATCTCCGGTGAGCGCGGGATGGGTAAAGCTGTCCAGCCCAACGGCTACGCGCAGCACCATACGGGCGTCCGCGGCGGTGATAGCGCCGTCGTGATCCACGTCGCACCTTTTGCGCAGTTCTTCATCGGGGTATTCCAGCCGCACCGCGGCGCGCAGCACGTAACGCGCGTCGGCGGCGGTGATCTTTTTATTGTTGTCGGTATCGCCGAGCGCGGCGTTCGCGGAGAACGTAAAGCTCACGGCGAGCAGCACAAAGGTAAAAACCAGCAGCAGCTTTTTCATAGACAGCCTCCGTTAATACGTCTTTTTAAGCGTCAGATATTCTTCGTTTGTGATCTCGATGAACCGGCCATGCTTGAAGCCGTAGGGGAAGGAAAACTCGCTGTCCGCCCGCCTGAACCGGGTATCGCCCGGGGCGGGGGAAACGTAGGGCACATAGCCCATCTGTTCTTTCGGGCAGCCGAAGAAATCCAGAAACAGGCACCAGCGCCCGTCCGGCAGGGTGAGCGTGGTGGCGGCCTCGTACGCGCCGGCGTTGGTATAATAGCGCATGACCTCATCGAACCCGTCGTCGTGCGTCCACGGGCCGTAAAGCGAAGCGGACGTTTCGTGCATATTGCCCGGCGGATCGTTGGAGTTCTTATAAAACAGATGGTAGGTATCTCCCACCTTTACGATATGCGAATCGAGGATCTCGTTCTTTTTATCGAAATAAAGCTCCGGACGGGAGAACGACTGAAAATCCTTCGTTCTGCAGCAGTAGATGCTCATGTGCTCGTAGGCGGTCCCGCGCACGGTGGAGCCCCAGTGAATCAGGTATTCTCCGGCTGATTCGTCGTAAAAAGCCTCCGGCGCCCACAGACAGCCGAAATCGTCCCGCCCGAAATACAGCAGGCGCTGCTGAGAAAAATGAACGAGATCGGGCGT